>NZ_JBEXQK010000021.1:0-108493 GCF_040612535.1 Streptomyces sp. NPDC006368 | reverse complement strand
CTGGCAGACCCCCGGCCCCGAATCCGAGGACCCCGCCCGCACCATGACCGGCGCCGAACAGGAACGGTGGCTCATCGACGGCTGGAAGAACTCCAACGCCGTATGGAACGTCGTACCCCAACAGGTCACCTTCGCCCAGCGGCGCAACGTCCCCACCCCCGACTACAAACTCTCCATGGACGCCTGGGACGGCTACCCCGCCTCCCGCCAACGCGTCCTCGACGGCGCACAGGCAGCGGGCGTGCGGAACCTGATGCTGCTGTCCGGTGACTCGCACGTGGCGTACGCCTTCGACCTGAAGGCCGACTTCGACAATCCGGCGTCCCGCACGGTCGGTACGGAGTTCTCCACGACGTCCCTCACCAGCGGTCGGGACGGCATCGACCGGCCCGCCAACTGGGAGAGTCTGACGCAGGCCAACCCCCATATGAAGTTCTACAACGGGCGCCGCGGCTACACCGTCGTCAGGCTCGGGACGACGCAGGCCCACGCCGCCTTCAAGACCGTCTCCGGCGTCACCACGCCCGGTGGAACGCTCGCGACCGCCGCGTCCTTCGTCACGTCGGCGAGCTCGCCGGGACTGCAGCCCGCCTGACCGGGGCGGCGGGCCCCGTCCGGCCGCGGCATCGACGGGCGGGCATCACCCGTTCGGCCTCACCCGCGAGCACGCCGCCCCGGCCGGGCTTTGCATGGGGACATGGGACACCGCAACCGTCACTCCCCCGCTGTGCGTGCGGCGGCCGTTTCCCTGCTCACGGCAGGTGTCCTCGTCCTGTCCGGTTGCGCCGGCGACCGGGTGCCGCCCGACCTGGAGGCGCGCGTCGCCGCCGACACGCTGTGCGAGGACCTCGGCGGCCTGCGGATGGACGCCGGGGAGCTGTCCGACCTCAGTCCGGCGACGGCCGGCATCGACGACATCAGGGACTTGCGCGAAGACGTCTCCCACGCCCTCGACGTCGTGACGCGGAGCGCTGAGCGGGTGCGGAAGGCGAAGGCCGGGGCGATCTCGGACGCGTACGACGACCTCTCCCGGGCCATCGACGGCCTCCCCCGCGACACCACGGGGGCGTCGGCCACCGAGCGGCTCCGGCCGCAGCTGGAAGCGCTGGACCAGGCCATCGCCGCTTCCCAGGCGGCCGTGAAGTGCTGACGTGTGCTCCCTGGCCACATGGGCAGTCGGAATAGGGCGGGCCCCGGGCACGGTTGTCCTGGGCCCATACCGACGGACCGGGAAGAGGTAGGCAGCATGAGCACTCTGGAGCTCACCAAGGACAATTTCGATCAGGTGGTCAGTGACAACGACTTCGTCCTGATCGACTTCTGGGCCGAGTGGTGCGGGCCGTGCCGCCAGTTCGCCCCGGTGTACGAGCAGGCGTCCGAGCGCCACCCGGATCTGGTGTTCGCCAAGGTCGACACGGAGGCGCAGCCGGAGCTGGCCGCGGCCTTCCAGATCCAGTCGATCCCGACCCTGATGGTCGTGCGCGACAACGTCGCCATCTTCGCCCAGCCCGGGGCGCTGCCCGAGGCCGCCCTGGAGGACGTGATCGGGCAGGCCCGCCGGCTGGACATGGATGAGGTGCGTCAGTCCATCAAGGAGGCCGAGGCTAAGGGCGGCGGGCCGCAGGCACAGGCCTGACCCGCGGCCCGGCAGCGGTCAGCCGAGCCGGTGCCGGGTTGCGCGGCGGCCGGGCGGTGATCCGTTCGCGGGTGCCGGGTCGGGCGGCGAGCGGCCGTCCGGCTGCGCGGTGAGGCTCAGCGTTCCAGCACCAGTGCCAGCCCCTGGCCCACCCCGATGCACAGCGCCGCGAGGCCGGTCCCGGAGCCCGCGGCGGCCAGTTGGTGGGCGACCGCCCCCGCCAGCCGGGCGCCGGAGGCGCCGAGCGGGTGGCCGATGGCGATGGCCCCGCCGCGCGGGTTGACCACGGCCGGGTCGAGCTCCGGCCACTCGGCGAGGCACCCGAGCGACTGCGCGGCGAACGCCTCGTTGAGCTCGAAGGTGGTCAGGTCGGCGAAGGTGCGGCCGGCCTTGGTGAGTGCCCGCTGGACCGCCTCGACCGGGCCCAGGCCGAAGAGCTGCGGCTCGATGCCGGTGACGGCGGAGGTGCGGATACGGGCCAGCGGCTCCCGGCCGCAGGCGCGCAGGCCCTCCTCGTCGACGAGGAGCAGGGCGGCGGCGCCGTCGTTGAGGGGCGAGGCGTTGCCGGCCGTGACCGTCCCGTCCGGGCGGAACGACGGCTTGAGCTTGGCCAGGGCCTCCATCGACGTGCTGTCGCGGACGCACTCGTCGCGGGTGAGCTCGACCCCGTCGTACGGCACGACCTCACCGTCGTAGAGGCCCCTCGCCCAGGCGTCGGCGGCCTGGCGGTGGCTGGCGAGGGCGAAGGCGTCCTGCTGTTCGCGGGTGAGGGCGTGCTTGTCGGCGACCTGTTCGGCGCCCTCGCCGAGCGAGACGGTCCACTCGGCGGGCATCTTCGGGTTGGTCATGCGCCAGCCGAGGGTGGTGGAGTGGAGCTGCTGGTGCCCGGCGGGGAAGGCGCGTTCCGGCTTCTGCAGTACCCAAGGCGCGCGGGACATCGACTCGACGCCGCCCGCCAGCACGACGGAGGCGTCGCCGAGCGCGATGGCGCGGGCGGCCTGGATGACGGCTTCGAGGCCGGAACCGCACAGACGGTTGAGGGTGACCCCGGGGACGGACACGGGGAGTCCGGCCAGGAGCACGGCCATGCGGGCGACGTCTCGGTTGTCCTCGCCGGCGCCGTTGGCGTCGCCGAAGTAGACGTCGTCGACGCGGGCCGGGTCCAGGTCCGGGGTGCGGTCCACGAGCGCCTTGACGACGTGTGCGGCGAGGTCGTCCGGTCGTACGGAGGCGAGGGCGCCCCCGAACTTGCCGATCGGCGTGCGGACGGCGTCGACGATGTAGACGTCGCGGATGCTCATCGGGTACTCCCACGTCACCTCGGTTGTTCGCCAGGTGAAGTTATCTTCGCCCTGACCTCAGCAGCCGAGTGTCCTTCCGGACCCCTCCCCTGTCAATGTCCTCCCGGACCGCGGGGAGAGGCCTCACAGGTCGGTACGGTCCGAGACGCGCGCCGACAGCCCGTAGTCCAGCTCGGCACCGTCCACCAGGAGCGCCTCGACGGTGCGGGTCTCGGGGTCGATCTCGGCCTCCATGCCGTCGCCGACGTAGCGGGGGTAGCCGGACACGCCGGTACGGCCGGTGGCGCGCACCACGCCCGAGCGGATGGCGGCCTCCGCGAGGTGGGCCGAGTCACGCCCCTCGACGTGTTCGGGTACGACCAGGATCTCGAAGCGCTGGGGAACGGTGCTCATGCAGGTGACGCTAGAGACGTTCGGCCGGGCGCGCACCTCAGCGGCGCTCGGCGGGCCATCCGGGCTTGCCCTCTGTCCGTCCGGGCGGGAGCGGGGCCGCTCAGGTGGACTCGCGTGCGACGACCCGCACGGCCATGAGGTCGTGCCGCTCCGGGGCCCCGTCGGGGTCGCGGACGACCCGGTCGACCAGTTCCGCCAGCCGCTGCCCGGTCTCCATCGCGATGCGGACCGTGGACAGCCGGGGCCGGAGCAGCCCGCCCAGGAGCAGGTCGTCGGCGCCCATGACGGCCGTGTCTCCGGGGATGCCGACGCCCGCGTCCTGGAGGGCGCGCATCAGGAGCATGGCGTACTCGTCGTTGTACGCGAAGACGGCGTCCAGGCCCAGGGCGGGCCAGCGGGACGCGAGGGCGGCGGCCGACTCCTCGGTGTACGCGAGGGCCAACGGCTCGATCACTGCGTCCGTCCCTGCGGCGGCGGTGCGCGCGCCTTCGAGCCGCGGGCCGGAGAACATCTCCAGGCCCGGCTCCTCGGGCACCACCACGCCGATGCGCCGGTGGCCGCGCTCCAGCAGGTGGGCGCACGCGCTCGCGCCCACGTCCCGCTGGTCCATGGCGAGCGTGTGGGCGCCCTCGACGGGTCGTGGACCGAGCGTGATGACGGCCCGCGCGCCGGAGCGCTTGAGGACGTCGACCCCGTGCGGGGTCAGCGCCACCTCGCCGAACGACACCACCGCGACCGGGCGCAGTTCCGCCCAGGCGCGGGCCGCCTCGTCGCCGTCGAGGCCGGTGCTGCCGTACTGGACGACGGTGTAGTCCAGTCGGCGCAGGGACCACTGGAATTCGTCGAGGAAGCGGCTGTAGAGGGGGCCGACCGGGACGTGCGCGGTGGGCAGGAGCACGATCCGGGTGTGGCCGGCGCGCAGGCTGCGGGCGGCGGCGTGCGGTACGTACCCGAGCTCCTCGGCGGCCTGCCGTACGCGTCGCCGGGTGGGTTCGCTGATCCGTACCGCCGTTGGCACGTACGAGACGGTGGCCCACCGGGGCGACTTGGACGACTTGGACGGCTTCATGACGGCGCCGGAGGGCTGGATCCGACGCCGGCCGTTCACGTCGTGGAGGGATCGCCCTTGATCAGGGCGAACAGGGCGCCGGCCGGGTCCTTCAGCAGGGCGATCCGGCCGACGCCGGGCACGCCGGTCGGCGGCATGACCGGCGTCGCGCCCAGGCCGGTCGCGCCGCCGAAGACGGCGTCGCAGTCGAGCACGCCGAAGTACGGGTGCCACTCGGACGTCGCCCCGGCGAGTACGTTCTCCTTCGACAGGCGGATGATGCCGCCCTGCCCCGGGTCCGCCTCCGCGCCACGGTCGGGGGCGGAGACGACGCTGTAGACCGCGTCGCCGCTCATGTCCATGTCCTGGTACTCCCAGGAGAAGACCGCGCGGTAGAAGTCCTTCGCGGCGGCGGCGTCGGTGGTGGCCAGCTCGGTCCAGCACAGGGCGTTCGGCTCCATGACCAGATCAAGCCCCGTGATGTCCCCCGGCTGCCACACGGCGAAGTCGGCGCCCGTCGGGTCGGTGAAGGCGGCCGACCGGCCGGCCGTGAAGACGTCCATCGGCTCGGCGCGCACGGAGCCGCCCGCCTGCCGCACCGCGTCCAGCGTGGCGTCCGCGTCCGTCGTCATGAAGTACGTCGTCCAGGCGGACGGGGTGCCCTCCTGCATCAGCGGGCCGACGGCGCCCACCGTCCGGCCGTCGAGCTGGAGGAAGCCGTATCCCCCGGCGTCCTGGCCGGCGGACTGGAAGGTCCAGCCGAACACCGCGGAGTAGAAGGCGACGGCGGCGTCGACGTCCGGAGCCCCCAGGTCGATCCAGTTCGGGGCGCCGGGGACGTACTCGGTCGTCAGCATGGCGGGTTCTCCGATCGCGCGGGGCATGACGCCATCCGGCCGCCCGGGGGCCGGATCTCGGCGCCTGCACCAGCATGGCAGGGGGCACTGGCAGCCGCCTGCCGGACGGCTCCGGCGGGGAGGGGGCCGACCCCGCCCGTGGTCAATACGCCTGGGCGCTGTCCGCGAAGGCGTCCCGGAAGGCCCCGAGCGTCGTCGCCCCCGCCGTGCGGTCCAGTACCGCGAAGACGATCTCGTCGAAGTGGCCCGCGAACCGGCCCCGGCCCGTCAGCAGCGACCGGAACGCCCCCGCCACCCGCGCCGGGTCGTTGCGGAACACCCCGCACCCCCACGCCCCCAGCACCAGACGCCGGTAGCCGCCCGCCACGGCCGTCTCCAGCACGCGCTCGGCGCGCGAGGTGAGCGCCGCCGGTATCCGGTGGGCCTCCTCGGGCATGCGGCTGCGGATGACGCCCGCGTTCGGCGCGGGCGAGGTGAGGAAGCCGACCGTGTACGGAGAGTCCAGGAGCCGCCCCCGGTCGTCGCGGAAGACGGGCACGCCCGGTGAGTGGATGACGCGATCGGTGTAGAAGGGGCTGCGCTCGGTGCGGTGGTGGTCGTAGAACTCGGGGGCGCGCAGGAGGGTGGCGTAGAGCGCGGAGGCGCGGCACACCGCCTCTTCCTGCGCCTGCGCGCCGTTGAGGTAGCCGCCGCCGGGGTTGCGGGCGGACGCGAAGTTGAGGACGGCGACCGGGCGGTCGGGGGCGGCGCCGGTGAGGCGGCGCGCGGCCTCCAGGCTGGACTCGCCGGTGACCTCGATACGGGTGGTCCGGTCGGTGTCGGGGGTGACCGGGAGGGGTTCGGGGCCGAACATCCGGGTGCCGGCCAGGGCGGCGGCCACGGCGGGGCCGATGGTGACCTCGCGGCCTCCCCCATGGCCTTCGGCGCGGGAGCCCCCAGGGGCGTCGTACCGGCCTGCCGCGACAATCTCCTCAGTCCTTCGCGCGGTCTCCCGCAAACGTGCACTCATACCCGGCATGGTCGATGATCAATCGAGCGCGCGGCAACCCGTTTTCCCTCCCCGGTCCCCACGTCCGGCGGGTCCGGAGCCGTCCTGCGGGGCGCTCTTGTGCGAACGGACAGCGGTGGCTTTAGGTGGTAGGGGAAGCCTTCGACGCCAGGGAGCCATCATGCCACCGTGCGACTTTCCGGAGGGCGGCACGCCGCTCTCCGCGGACGAGGCCGAGGACCTGTTGCGGTGCATCTGTTTCAAGACGGGCCCGCCTCGCATCACCGGGGTCGAACTGGAATGGTTCGTCCATGAATTGCACGTCCCGCAACTCACCGTCTCCACCGACCGGTTGCGCACCGCGTTCACCACGCTGCGGTCCCTGCCGCTGAAGTCGGCGCTCACCTTCGAACCCGGCGGACAGCTGGAGCTCAGCTCGCCACCCGCCGCGTCCCTCACGGAGTGCCTCACCACCGTCTCGGCCGATCTGACGGCCGTGCGCACCGCGCTGCGCGCCATGGATCTCGCCCTCGCCGGTTACGGCATCGACCCGTGGCAGCCCCCGCGCCCGCGTCTGCTGCACGAGCCGCGGTACGACGCCATGGAGACCTACCTCGACCGCTCCGGCCCCGCCGGGCGTGCCATGATGCGCGACTCGGCAGCCCTCCAGATCTCCCTGGACGCCGGTTACGAGGAACCGGGCCCCCTCGGATTCGCACGGCGCTGGCGGCTCGCCCACGCGCTGGGCCCGGTCCTGATAGCCGCTTTCGCCAACTCCCCCAGCCTCCACGGCGTCCGGACCGGCCTGCGCTCCACACGGCAGCAGTTGTGGTCGGACCTCGACCCGGTACGGGTCCTGGCGCCGCCGCTCGCCGGGGATCCGCGCGCCGCGTGGGCCGCGCACGTGCTGGACACGCCGGTCATGTGCGTCCGGGGCGACGACGGGCCGTGGGCGGTCCCGGACGGGCTGACGTTCCGGGACTGGCTGCGCGGTGGCGGTCCCCGGCCCGCGACCCGCGCGGATCTCGACTACCACGTGTCCACCCTCTTCCCGCCCGTACGGCCGCGCGGCCATATCGAGCTGCGCATGATCGACGCCCAGCCCGGCGAGGACGGCTGGATCGTGCCGCTCGCCGTCACGGCCGCGCTGTTCGACGACCCGGAGGCCGCCGAGGCGGTGTACCGCGCCGTCGAGCCCCTCCTGGACGACACCGGGCCCATGGCCCCGCCGCGCGCCCCGCTGTGGACGGCCGCCGCCCGGGACGGGCTGACCCATCCGGCGCTCCACGCCGCCGCCGTCACCTGCTTCGAGCTCGCCCTGGAGGCGCTGCCCCGCGTCGGCGCCGACACCTCCGTGCGGGACGCGGTGGCCGCCTTCCACGACCGCTGTGTCGTACCGGGCCGATGTCCGGCCGACGACCACCTCACCTGCGTACCAGGAGCGTCCGGGACCTCCGGGAAGGACGTCCGTACATGACCGACCCCGACACGCTCCGGCGACGGGCGCTCGACGCGCTGACCACCGCCAGGGCGCGCACCGCGCTGCTCACCGACTGCGTCGACGACGGCGAACTGACCGCCCAGCACTCTCCGTTGATGTCCCCGCTGGTGTGGGACCTGGCCCACATCTCCAACCAGGAGGAGCAGTGGCTGTGGCGTGCCGTCGACGGCCGTGAGGCGCTGCGCCCCGAGATCGACTCCGTCTACGACGCCTTCGAACACCCGAGGGCGACCCGCCCCTCGCTGCCGCTGCTTGCGCCGTCGGAGGCCCGCGCGTACGCGTCGGACGTACGCGGCCGGGTCCTCGACGTCCTCGACCGCACCCCACTGGAGGGTCGGCCGCTGGTCGACGCGGCGTTCGTCTTCGGGATGGTCGCCCAGCACGAGCAGCAGCACGACGAGACGATGCTCATCACCCACCAGCTGCGCCGGGGTCCCGCCGCGCTGCAGGCCCCCGAGCCGCCACCGGCCACCGATACGGACGGGTTCCCGGCCGAAGTGCGGGTCCCCGGCGGGCCGTTCACCATGGGCACCTCGGCCGAGCCCTGGGCGCTGGACAACGAACGCCCGGCCCACACGCGCGTGGTACCGGATTTCCTCATCGACACGGCGCCCGTCACCAACGGCGCCTACCTCCACTTCATCGCCGACGGCGGCTACCACGACGAGCGCTGGTGGGCCCCCGAGGGCTGGGCGCAGATCCGCGCGCACGACATCGGGGCGCCGCTGTTCTGGCGCCGCGAGGGCGGGCAGTGGCTGCGGCGGCGCTTCGGGGTCGTGGAACCGGTGCCCGAGGACGAACCGGTGCTGCACGTCAGCTGGTACGAGGCCGACGCGTACGCCCGGTGGGCGGGGCGTCGGCTGCCGTCCGAGGAGGAGTGGGAGAAGGCCGCGCGCCACGACCCGGCCACGGGCCGCTCCCGGCGCTACCCCTGGGGCGACGAGGACCCGACGCCCGAGCACGCCAACCTCGGCCAGCGGCACCTGCGCCCCGCGGCGGCGGGAGGCTACCCGGCGGGGCGGTCACCGCTGGGGGTGGGGCAGTTGATCGGCGACGTGTGGGAGTGGACGTCCAGCGACTTCCTCCCCTACCCCGGTTTCGTCGCCTTCCCGTACCGGGAGTACTCCGAGGTCTTCTTCGGCCCGGCGCACAAGGTACTGCGGGGCGGCTCGTTCGCCGTCGACCCGGTGGCGTGCCGGGGTACGTTCCGCAACTGGGACCTGCCGGTGCGCCGCCAGATCTTCTCCGGGTTCCGCACCGCGAGGGACGCCTGATGTGCCGTCACCTGGCCTATTTGGGCCCGGCCGTGCCGTTCGGGGACGTGCTGGTGGAGCCCGCGCACGGCCTGTACCGGCAATCCTGGGAGCCGCGCCGGCAGAGCTCCGGTGTGGTGAACGCCGACGGTTTCGGGGTCGGCTGGTACGCGGACGGGGACCCCGTGCCCGCCCGCTACCGGCGCGCCGGACCCATCTGGGCCGACCTATCGTTCGCGGACCTGGCCCGGGTGGTTCGTACGGGGGCCCTGCTGGCCGCCGTGCGGGACGCCACGCTGGCCGGCGCCGACGCGGAGGCCGCCGCCGCGCCGTACGCCGCCGGACCCTGGCTGTTCAGCCACAACGGCGCGGTGCGGGGGTGGCCCGGTTCCCTCACGCCGCTCGCCCGGCGGCTGCCGGGCGAGGAGCTGTTGTCGCTGGAGGCCCGCAACGACTCCGCACTCGTGTGGGCGCTGGTCCTGCACCGCCTCCGGGACGGCGACGAACCGGGCGAGGCGCTGGCCGACACCGTGTACGAGGTGGCCGCGGCGGCCTCCGGGTCGCGGCTGAACCTGCTGCTCACCGACGGCGTGACGATCGCCGCCACCGCCTGGGGCGACACCCTCTGGTACCTGACCGGGCCCGGCCGCCGCACGGTCGTGGCGTCGGAGCCGTACGACGACGATCCCCGCTGGCGCGAGGTGCCCGACCGCACCCTGCTCACCGCCGGCCGTACCGACGTGTCCCTCACCCCGCTCAAGGAGCCCCCCGCGTGAGCCCGTTCCTGTTGACCCGCACCCTGCCCGAGGACGCCGTCGAGGCCGATCTGCGCGCCGACGTCCTGCACGGGCTGACCCGCACGCCCAAGGAGCTCCCGCCGAAATGGTTCTACGACGCGCGGGGCAGTGAACTGTTCGAGGAGATCACCCGCCTGCCCGAGTACTACCCGACCCGCGCCGAGCGGGAGATCCTGATCGCCCGGGCATCGGAGATAGCCGCGGCGACCGGGGCCCGCACCCTGGTGGAGCTCGGATCGGGCTCCTCGGAGAAGACCCGCCATCTGATCGACGCGTTGCTGCCGGGGCTGGAGAACTATGTGCCGGTGGACGTCAGCGAGAGCGCGCTGCGCGGCGCCGCCGAGGCGCTGAACGCCGAGCGGCCCGGGCTGATGGTGCACGCCCTGGTCGCCGACTTCACCCGGGGCCTCGCGCTGCCGGGCACGCCGGGGCCCCGGCTCGTCGCCTTCCTGGGCGGCACGATCGGCAACCTCCTGCCGGAGGAGCGGAGGCTGTTCCTGCGCTCCGCGCGGTCGCTGCTGTCGCCCGGTGACGCGCTCCTGCTCGGCACCGACCTGGTGAAGGAGGAGCGGACGCTGATCGCGGCGTACGACGACGCGGCCGGCGTGACGGCGGAGTTCAACAAGAACGTCCTGTCCGTGCTCGCCCGGGAGCTCGGTGCGGACGTGGACCCCGGCGACTTCGACCACGTGGCGGTGTGGGACCGGGACAACGAGTGGATCGAGATGCGGCTGCGGGCGCGGGAGGCGCTGACCGTGAAGATCCGGGAGCTGGATCTGGCGGTGTCGTTCGCGGCCGGTGAGGAGCTGCGTACGGAGGTGTCGGCGAAGTTCCGTCAGGAGGGGGTGCGCGCGGAACTGGCGAGCTGCGGGCTGGAGTTGGCCCGCTGGTGGACGGACGGGGAAGGGCGGTTCGCGCTGTCGCTGGCGACAGCGGTGTGAAGTCCGGCGGTGGTGTGCAGGGCGGCCGTGTGCGGGACCCTCGGGCGGCCGGTCCCGGTGACGGCCGCCTCGGCGGCCCGCGCCAGGGAACGGCGGTCGGTGTGGCGGCCGGCGGGAACCGGGTCCAGGATCCGGATCTCCGCGGTCAGCCGGCCGGCCGTCACCACCCGCCACAGCGAGGCGGCCAGCGGGTCCTCGCCGACGAACGCCGCCGGCCCTGCCGGGTCGTAGCCGATGCGCACGGGCTGTACGCCGGTGCCCGCGTCCAGCGCGGCCTGGAAGGCCGCCGGGCGGAACCGCCCCTGGGCACGGCCGCACCAGGTCGAGCCCTCCGGGAAGACGACCACGCGCGAGCCGCCGCTCAGCGCCCGTGCGAGCTCCCGGACCGTGCCGGGCAGGGCGCGCAGCCGGTCGCGGTCGAGGAAGAGGGTGCCGCCGCGGGCGGCGAGCGCGCCGAGCACCGGCCACCGCCGCACCTCGCTCTTGGCGAGCATACGTCCGGGCAGGACAGCGGCGACGAGCGGTATGTCCAGCCACGAGATGTGGTTGGCGACCACCAGGTGCGGGCCGCCCCGGGGCGTACCGACGATCCGCAGCCGTACGCCGAAGGCGCGGATCACCGCCCGGCACCACAGCCGCGTGAGGAGTCGGCGGGCGGCCGGGCCGAGCGGCACGGTCAGCGGCGAGAGCAGCACCCCGGCGAGCACGGCCAGGATCCCGGCCACCAGCCGCACGACGGCCCGGGGACGGGAGGCCGCCCTTCCCGGTGTGCGGGCGCAGTGGCGCGGCGTGCAGGGCGCGGCGGGCAGCCAGGCGTTCATCACGCCGGGGCGAGGGAGAGGAAGTGCCGCAGGTAGCGGGGGTTGGCGCGGCGCAGGGACAGCAGGACGTAGAGGTCGGCGACGCCGAAGTCGACGTCGTGGGCGGGTGCCCCGCAGACCCAGGCGCCCAGGCGGAGGTAGCCGCGCAGCAGCGGCGGGAGCTCGTTGCGGGCGGCGGGGCGGGTGGTGGTGTCGGCTGACCAGAGCTTGTGCGGCGTGACCCAGTACTCCTCGGGTGCCAGGTGCCGGGCCTTGACCGTGTCCCAGGTGGCGGCGGCCAGGCCGCCGCCGTCGGCGAGCGGGACGGAGCAGCAGCCGGCGAGCCAGGTGTGACCGGTGCGGGTCATGTAGCGGGCGATGCCGGCCCAGACGAGGGAGATGACGGCGCCGTTGCGGTGGGCGGGGTGGACGCAGGAGCGGCCGACCTCGACGAGGTCGTCGCGGATGGGCGCGAGCCGGGTCAGGTCGAACTCGCTCTCGGAGTAGAGCCGTCCGGCGACACGGGCGCGGTCGGGCGGCAGCAGCCGGTAGGTGCCGACGACCTCGCCGGTGGCCTCCTCCCGCACCAGGAGGTGGTCGCAGTACGCGTCGAACGCGTCGCTGTCCAGACCGGGTTCGGGCCCGTCGATCCGGGCGCCCAGCTCACCGGCGAACACCTGGTGGCGCAGCCGCTGGGCGGCCCGCACCTCGTCCTGTTCGCGGGCGAGCGAGACGACGTACCGGAGCGGGGGTCCGTCCGCCGCCAGGCCGTCACCGGCCTCGTACGCGGGCGCCGGGCCGGTACCGGAGCCGGCGCCGGAGTCGGAGCCGACACCGACGGCGGGGGCCGGTACGGGGCCGGGGAGCGGGCCGGGGAGCGGGCCGGGCGTGAGGGTGGCGGGGGATGCGGGCATGGCGGTCTCCTGGGCCGGACGGAAGGGCGGACGGAACCGGGCGGGCCGTCGCTACGGAGGCCCGCCCCCTACTTCTTCCGTGACCGGCTGGATTCGACATGACCGCCCGGCGGAG
Source organism: Streptomyces sp. NPDC006368 (assembly GCF_040612535.1). Classification (NCBI taxonomy): domain Bacteria; kingdom Bacillati; phylum Actinomycetota; class Actinomycetes; order Kitasatosporales; family Streptomycetaceae; genus Streptomyces; species Streptomyces sp. NPDC006368. The sequence continues at coordinate 95,949 of NZ_JBEXQK010000021.1, read as the reverse complement.
CGCGGATGTGCGCCTGCTGAATGACGCGTACCGCGCCCCGCACGGGTGGCCGCCCCCGGCCCTCCGGGAACCCCTCGTGCGCAGGCTCAGCCGTTCGCGAGGAGGCTGGTGATCCTGGCCGACGCCGTCTCGGCCGCCCGCTCGGCGTCCTCGCCCTCCAGCACGGCCGTCATGTAGGGCTTGATGGGGTTGGCCTCCTCGACGGCCGCCCACTGGGGCGAGTTGGGGGTGGCCCGGCCCCGCGCCGCGCCCGCGGCCATGGCGGCGGTGGCTTCCCGGTTTCTGACCACGGACGCCAGGGACGGCTTGTTGGGCACGTAGTTCATGGTGCGGGCGAGGTCGGTCTGCCACTTCTCGCCCGCCAGGGCCTTGACGACCTCGATGGCCGAGTCCCGCTGCCTGGCCTTCTCGGGGATGATGAGGTCGGAGCCGCCCGTGAAGACGGCGCACGGCTTGTCGGCGGTCCTGCCGGGGATCGGGAAGAAGCCGAGCTTGCCCTTGAGCGCGGGGTTGCGTTTCTGGATGGCCGTGGCGGCGCTCGGCGGCGCGATGATCTGGGCGACGTCGCCCTTGGCGAAGACGTCGGCCTGCGGGGGCGTCTGCTCGTCCGCGTCCTTGGGGCCCGGGCCGAGTGCCTGGAGCCGCTTGTAGAACTCCATGCCCCGCAGTGCGGCGGGGGTGTGCAGCGCGCCGGTCCACGCGCCGCCCTCGTCGACCGCGAGATCGCCGCCCTCGTCCCAGATGAACCCGGCGAGGGTGTACCAGTCCTGGCCGGAGAGGTAGAGGCCGTGCGTGCCGTCGCCGTTGAGCTTCTCGGTGTCCTCGATCCACTGGGCGCGGGTCTTCGGCGGCTGCGTGATGCCCGCCCGCGCGAAGAGGTCCTTGCGGTGGATGACGACGCGGTTGGCGGCGTACCAGGGGATGCCGTACTGGGAGCCCCTGACGTTTCCGGGGTCCTTGAGGCCGGGCAGCCAGTCCTCGTGGCCGAGGTCCCGGACGGACTCCAGCGTCAGGTCGTACAGCAGCCCGGTCTCGGCGTACTGCGCGACCTGGGTGTTGCCGACCTCGATGACGTCGGGCGCCTCGTCGCTGCCCAGCGCGGCCGTGACCTTCCTGCCGATGCCGGTCCAGTCCTGGAAGGTGATCTCCAGGTCGACGGAGTGCTCCTTCTCGTACGCGTCGGTGAACCGCTTCAGGAAGTCGTCCGAGACGCTGTCCCGCATCAACCAGATCCGCACCGTGCGGGTGCCCGCCTCGTCGTCGGGCAGGAGGCCGCAGCCGGCGGAGGTCAGGGACACGAGCAGGGCGACGGCGCAGCTGAGGATGCGCTTCTTCACGTAGGTCACCTTTTGCGTATGCGGAGAGCGGACCCGACGTGGGGGGAAGCGAAAGGGAGTTCGCCACGGGCGTGATGGCTGGATTTTGGTATGGACCAAGGGGCGGGTCAAGCCCTTCGGCGCCGCACGGCGCGCAGCGCACGGGTGACGCGGGTGGCCAGGGCCGCGTACGCGATACCGGCGGCGAGGGACGCGCCGAGGGCCACCCAGCCCGAGAGGTGGTCGATACGCGGGAAGACCTGCCAGTGGACCACGTAGATGTGGAGCGAGCTGCCCGCCAGCACGCCCGCCGCGCGGTTGACGGACCGCAGACTCGGCAGGCTCGGCACCCACACGAGCAGGGCGAACCCCGCCACGATCAGGGCTTCGCGCGCCGGCTCGCCGTCGAAGAAGCCCGGGACGGTGGCGAGGGCGGCGGCCGTGACGAGCAGTCGCTGACGTACCGTGCCCGCCTTCGCCGCCGCCCAGCCCAGCGCGAACAGCCAGGGCACCACGACCGCCGACGGCAGGTGGATCCGGTCGCGCAGGCCCAACACGTCATAGCGCGTGAGGAGCCCCAGCGCCATGAGCGCCATCGGCAGGCCGAACGGGTGGCGCCGCTCCAGCCGGTCCACGGCCGGGAGGGTGAGCAGCGCGCCGACGACGAGCAGGGTGAAGAGGAGGACCTCGATGAACCAGAAGGGCGGAACGTGGTCGGGGCGCGGCGGGAGGAAGCTCTCGAAGAGGAAGAGGGTGGGGAGCCCGTAGTCGTCGGTGAGGAGCAGCATCAGAGCCGTCCAGGCCATGGTGGGCACGGCGATGCGCAGCACGCTGCGCCGGACGTGGCGGACGCGGTCCCGCCGCCCGGCCGAGGTGAGGTGGAAGCGGGCTGCTCGTGGCGCTGTACGTGCCCTGGGGCGCACGCCGCTGGGCGTGCTGCGGGAGGTGACCGTGCCGCTGGCCGCCCCCGGTGTCGCGGCCGGGGCGGCCCTCACGTTCGTGGTGTGCATGAAGGAGCTGCCCGCCACGCTGCTGCTGCGGCCCACCGGCATGGACACCCTCGCGACCCGGCTGTGGACGGAGACGGGCGCGGGGTCGTTCGCCGCCGCGGCGCCCTACGCGGCGGCCCTCATCCTGCTCGCCGCCGTCCCCTCCTACCTCCTCGGAAGGCACCGCGCATGACCGACGACCTGAGGATCGAGGGCCTGGTCAAGGCGTACGGGCCGGAGGGCGCCGTGCTGCAGGGCCTGGACCTGACCGTGCCGGGCGGCGCCCTGGCCGCCGTGCTCGGCCCTTCGGGCTGCGGCAAGACAACCCTGCTGCGGGTCGTCGCCGGTTTCCTGGCGGCGGACGCGGGCACGGTGGCGGTCGGCGGCCGGGTGCTGAGCGGACCGGGCACGCGGGTGCCGCCGGAGCGCCGCCGGATCGGGATCGTTCCACAGGAGGGCGCGCTCTTCCCGCACCTGAGTGTCGCGCGCAACGTCGCCTTCGGGCTGACCGGTCTCGACCGGGGCGCACGAGCCCGCCGCACCGAGGAGATGCTGGACCTCGTCGGCCTCGGCGGCTACGGGGGCCGGATGCCGCACGAGCTGTCCGGCGGCCAGCAGCAGCGCGTCGCCCTGGCCCGCGCGCTGGCTCCCGAGCCGCAGCTGGTGCTGCTGGACGAGCCGTTCAACGCGCTCGACAGCGCCCTGCGCGCGGGGGTCCGCGCCGATGTGCGGGCCGCGCTGCGCGCCACGGGCGCCACGGCCGTCCTCGTCACGCACGACCAGCAGGAGGCGCTGTCCACGGCGGACCTGGTCGCGGTCGTACGGGACGGGCGGGTCGCGCAGTGCGGTACGCCGCAGGAGGTGTACCGCCGCCCGGCCGACCCGTGGGTGGCCGGTTTCGTCGGGGACGCCGTGGTCGTGCCCGGCACCGTCGAGGGCGGCACGGCCGCGACGGCCCTCGGTCCGGTCCCGGTCACGGGCCCCACGCCGGCCTGTGAGGGGATGGTGCTGCTGCGCCCGGAGCAGCTGCGGCTCACCGCGGAGCCGGCGCAGGCCCCCGCGCGGGGCACGGTCGTCGACGTCCGCTTCCACGGCCACGACGCCATGGTCACCGTCGACGTCGCGGGGCTCGACGGCCCGGTGGAGGTGCGCGCGGCCGGACCGGTCACGGTGCGGCCCGGTGACGCGGTCGGCATCCGGGTCACCGGCGAGGCGAGCGTGCACCCGTGAGCGGTGGTCCGGTCGGCCGACGCCTCGCGGACCCCGTCGGCGTGCGGCACGGTGGAAGGGAGGCACCCATGACGGTGCTGACCACCGGGTGAACGAGGAGACCCCCATGTCGCACCACACCTACCGCGTCACCGAAATCGTCGGCACCTCGCACGAGGGGGTGGACGACGCCCTGCGCAACGGCATCGCGCGGGCGTCGGAGACGCTGCGCAACCTCGACTGGTTCGAGGTGACGCAGGTCAGGGGGAACATCGAGAACGGCCGGATCGCCCACTACCAGGTCGGCATCAAGGTCGGCTTCCGGCTGGAGGAGGCGTCGGAGCACGGCGCCTGACCGGTGACCCGCGGGGGTCAGGTACGGCCCTCCTTCTCCTGGGCGACGCGCAGCTCCGGCGAGCTGTCGGCCCAGCGGGCCCGTACGACCCGGAACCCCGCCCGTTCGGCCTCGTCGCACACCAGCTCGTCGTCGTCGACGAGCACGCGGATCTCCCTCTTCCGTGCCAGCCGCCGCAGCGTGTCCAGCTTGGTGCGCAGCGCCGGCCGCCGGTCATCGTCGCGCCGCATGTGGAGGCGGCCGTCGGGCAGCCCCTGCGCGGCCAGCCAGGCCACGGTGTCCTCGCGGCACCGCTCGGGCCGGCCGGTCAGGTAGACCACCTCGCAGTCGGTGGCCGCCTCCCGGCACAGCGCGACGCCTTCGGCCAGCGGCGGGTCCTGTGGCGCGGCGGCGAAGAAGGCGTCCCAGTCGCGCGGTCGGCGCTCCAGGAAGCGCTGCCGGTGGCGGGCGTCGGAGAGCGTGTTGTCGAGGTCGAAAACGGCCAGGGGCCTGCTGTTTCCTGTCACGGGCCCAGCGTAGGGAATCCCGCCGCGGCACAGACGTTGTAAGGGGCGTGAGTTCTTCGATCGCCTCCGCCCGCTTCTCCGTCCTGGACCGTTCCCGCACCCGCGAGGGGCAGGACGCCCCCGGGGCGCTGCGCGGCACGGTGGACTTCGCCCGGGAGGTGGAGGCGCTCGGCTACCACCGGTTCTGGGTGTCCGAGCACCACGGCGTGCCGGGGGTGGCCGGCTCCGCCCCGACCGTGCTGGCGGCGGCCGTGGCCGCGGCGACGCGCACCATCCGGGTCGGCACGGGCGGGGTGATGCTGCCCAACCACCAACCCTTGGTGGTGGCGGAGCAGTTCGGGGTGCTGGAGTCCCTCTTCCCGGGCCGGATCGACATGGGGCTGGGCCGTTCGGTGGCCTTCACGGACGGGATACGGCGTGCGCTGGGCCGGGACAAAAAGGACGCCGACGACTTCGCGGGGCAGCTGGACGAGCTGCTGGGGTACTTCCGGGGGCCCGGTGACGGCCCCCCGGAAGGGCGCGGGACGGGCGCGCCGTCGGCCCGCGCCCGGGTACGTGCCCTTCCGGCCGAGGGCCTGCGGGTGGAGCCGTACGTGCTGGCCACCGGGGAGGGCGCGGACATCGCCGCCGCCGCGGGGCTGCCGCTGGTGATAGGCGACCTGAAGGGGCGGGCGAAGGTGCTCGCCGCGATCGAGCGGTACCGTTCCGCCTTCCGCCCGTCGGTGTGGGCCGAGGAGCCGTACGTCGTCGTGGCGGGGACGGTGGCGGTCGCCGCGAGCGAGGAGGAGGCGGCGCGGCTGCTGGCGCCGGAGGCGTGGTCCCTGGCGTACTCCCGTACCCGGGGCGTCTTCCCGCCGCTCGTGCCGCCGGAGCGGATCGCGGACGTGGCGATGACCGGCAAGCAGCGGGAGTTGTACGAGGCGGGGCTGCGCGGGCACGTCCACGGGACGGAGGAGCAGGTGCGGGTCGCGCTGGAGGAGGTCCTCGCCGAGACGGCCGCCGACGAGATCCTGGTGACGACCAGTACGTACGACCGGGGCGCGCTGCTGGACTCGTACCGTCGCCTCGCCCGGGTCGCGGGCCTGGCCGGGGCGGACGCCCGGTCCCCGGTCGCGGGCCTGGCCGGGGCGGATGCTCCGCGTCCGTACAGGCCCGCCGGCGCCGCGCGTCAGGCCGCCGTGTCGTAGGTGTAGTGGCGGGTGTGGTCGAGCATGTCGGCCGGGGTCACGTCGTTCCACGGGCGCATGGTGTCGCGCAGGTCCACGACGTTCGGGGTGCCCGCGGCCGGGAGGTAGCCGGAGCGGGGGTGCAGGGCCTGCCAGTCGGCCCACAGCTTGTCGATGAAGGCGTGGTGGAGCCAGAACACCGGGTCGTTCGGGGACGCGCCGGTGCCCATGTGGCCGCCGACCCACACATGGACGCGGTTGTGCAGGTTGACGCCGCGCCAGCCCTCCAGGTGGTTGCGGAAGCCGTCGGAGGAGCTGTTCCAGGGCGCCATGTCGTAGGTCTCCATGGCGAGGACGGAGTCCACCTCGGCGCGGGTGGGCAGTTGGCGGCCGTTGGCGCCGAGCGCGCGGCGCAGGTAGTCGCGGCCGTCGACACGGACGCTGATGGGCCAGCGGCCCCCGGATGCGGCGAACGGCCCGTCCATGACCCGCCCGTCGCGGCTGCGGCCGGTGCCGCCGAGGAAGTCGGGCGCCCACAGGGAGGAGCCCGGCGTGCGGTCCACCGTCCAGTCCCAGTACGGCAGGGTGACGGACGCGTCGACGGACTGGAGGGCCTGCTCGAACTGGAGCAGGAACCTGCGGTGCCAGGGCAGGAAGGACGGTGAGCGGTGGCCGACGCGGTCACCGCTGTCCGTGTCGCTCATGATGAAGTCGTTGTGGGTGGAGACGAAGGTGTCGTACCGGCCGCTGCGCTTGAGCTCAAGCAGCGCGTCGATGAAGCGCTTCTTCTCGTCGGCGGTCAGGCGGGCCTGGTTCTTGCGTACGGTCATGGTGCCGGGGCTCCTGGGTCAGGACGAGGTGAGCGGGACGAGCGGGGCGCCCTGCAGGTCGCGGACTGCGGCGCGGGCCACGGCGTGGGGCGTGGCGAGCGGCTCGTAGTGGTTGATCACGCTGATCCAGGTCGCGTCGGCGTTCTGCATGACGTGCAGTTCCTCGCCGTCGATACGTACGGAGTAGCCGCCGCCGTGGTGTCCCCCGTGGTGGCCGCCGGTCGGTGCGGGGCCGCCCTGGATGCGGCGGCCCAGGAATATCTCGTCGAAGGGCGCCGGGCCCGCCCCGTGGGCCCCCCGGGCGACGGGGCCGGGCGTCGCGGTGCCCGCCGTGGCGGTGCGGGGAGCGGGTACGCCGGGAGCGGCGGTCGCGTGGCCGGCGACGGCGAGGCCGATCGCGGTGCCGGTCGTGACGCTCAGCGCCTGCCGACGGGTGATTCTGGACATGGATCTCCCCCAGAGAGTGCGATGGTCGGGTGTGCCGGGGGTCGGTCATGTGCCCCCGGCATGCCTCATACCTACGCGGCAGCCGTGACCAGCGGAAATCTCCGGGGAGGGGTTGGCCGCGATACGGACATGTCCCCATTCGTTGTGCAGGGTTGAACCAAGTGGATCTTGCTGTCCGCCCTCGCGGAGACGCCCCGGGACGGAATTCTTGCGGAGAATGTGACGGCTCCGAGGGGAATATTCTGTTCCGGGGCGGCGAGCGTGGTCGGGGTCACGCCCCGAAGCTGTCCGGAAACAGCCGCCCGCACTCAGCAGTGGAGCGGTTCAGCGGCGCGCCTTCCGGGTGGCGCGGAGCCACTCCTTGTTCATCGCGGCGATGGACGGCAGCGGGATCCCCTTGGGGCAGGCCGTCGCGCACTCGCCGGTCAGCGTGCAGCCGCCGAAGCCCTCCTCGTCCATGACCCGGACCATGTCGAGGACGCGGGTCTCCCGCTCGGGCGCGCCCTGCGGCAGCACGTTGAGGTGGTTGACCTTCGCCGAGGTGAAGAGCATCGCGGAGCCGTTGGGGCACGCCGCGACGCACGCGCCGCAGCCGATGCACTCGGCGTGCTCGAAGGCGTGGTCGGCGTCGGCCTTGGGCACCGGGGTGGCGTGTGCCTCCGGCGCCGAGCCCGTCGGGACGCTGATGTAGCCGCCGGCCTGGATGATCCGGTCGAAGGCGGACCGGTCCACCACCAGGTCCTTGACCACCGGGAAGGCGGCGGCCCGCCATGGCTCGATGTCGATGGTGTCGCCGTCCTGGAACGACCTCATGTGCAGTTGGCAGGTGGTGGTGCGCTCGGGGCCGTGGGCGTCGCCGTTGATGACCAGGCTGCACGCGCCGCAGATGCCCTCGCGGCAGTCGTGGTCGAAGGCGACCGGCTCCTCGCCGCGCAGGATGAGTTCCTCGTTGAGGGTGTCGAGCATCTCCAGGAACGACATGTCGGCGGAGATGTCGTCGACCTCGTAGGTGGACATGGCGCCGGGGGCGTCGGCGTTCTTCTGGCGCCAGACGCGCAGGGTGAGCCTCATGCGTAGCTCCGCTGGGTGGGGTGGACGTACTCGAAGACGAGGTCTTCCTTGTGCAGGACGGGGGCGGCACCGGTGCCGCTGAACTCCCAGGCGGCGGCGTACGAGAACTCCTCGTCCTTGCGGGCCGCCTCACCGTCCGGTGTCCGGGACTCCTCGCGGAAGTGACCGCCGCAGGACTCGGTGCGGTGCAGCGCGTCGAGGCACATGAGCTCGGCGAGCTCCAGGTAGTCGACGACGCGGTTGGCCTTCTCCAGCGACTGGTTGAGCTCCTCACCGGTGCCCGGGACCTTGACGCGGCGCCAGAACTCCTCGCGGATCCGGGGGATCCGCTCCAGCGCCTTGCGCAGGCCCTCGTCGGAGCGGGCCATGCCGCAGAACTCCCACATCACCTCGCCCAGTTCACGGTGGAACGAGTCGGGGGTGCGGTCGCCGTCGACGGCCAGCAGCCGGGCCAGCCGGTCCTCGGTCTCGGTGACCACCTCCCGTACCACCGGATGGTCCGGGGTGACCTTCTCCGTGAGCGGGTTGCGGGCGAGGTAGTCGTTGATGGTGGACGGCAGGACGAAGTACCCGTCGGCCAGGCCCTGCATCAGCGCGGAGGCGCCGAGCCGGTTGGCGCCGTGGTCGGAGAAGTTGGCCTCGCCGATGGCGAACAGGCCGGGGACGGTGGTCCTGAGGTCGTAGTCGACCCACAGGCCGCCCATCGTGTAGTGCACGGCGGGGTAGATCCGCATCGGCACCTCGTACGGGTTCTCCGCGGTGATCCGCTCGTACATGTCGAAGAGGTTGCCGTACTTCTCCTCGACCTTCGCCCGGCCCATACGGCGGATGGCGTCGGCGAAGTCCAGGTACACGCCCTGGCCGCCGGGGCCGACGCCGCGGCCCTCGTCGCAGACGTTCTTGGCGGCGCGGGAGGCGATGTCACGCGGGACGAGGTTGCCGAAGGACGGGTAGATCCGCTCCAGGTAGTAGTCGCGCTCCTCCTCGGGGATGTCGTTCGGCGGCCGCCGGTCGCCGCGCGCCCTGGGCACCCAGATGCGGCCGTCGTTGCGCAGCGACTCGCTCATCAGGGTCAGCTTGGACTGGTGGTCGCCGGTGCGCGGGATGCAGGTGGGGTGGATCTGGGTGAAGCAGGGGTTGGCGAAGTAGGCGCCGCGCCGGTGGGCCCGCCAGATGGCGGTGGCGTTGGAGTTCATGGCGTTCGTCGACAGGTGGAAGACGTTGCCGTAGCCGCCGGACGCCAGCACCACCGCGTCCGCGAAGTGCGTGGTGATCCCGCCGGTGATCAGGTCGCGGGCGACGATGCCGCGCGCCCGCCCGTCGATCACGATCAGGTCCAGCATCTCGGTGCGCGGGTACAGCTCGACGTTGCCCGCCGCGACCTGCCGGGACAGTGCCTGGTAGGCGCCGAGCAGCAGTTGCTGACCCGTCTGGCCACGTGCGTAGAAGGTGCGGGAGACCTGGACGCCACCGAAGGAGCGGGTGTCGAGCAGGCCGCCGTACTCACGGGCGAAGGGCACGCCCTGGGCGACGCACTGGTCGATGATCTCCACCGATATCTGGGCGAGGCGGTGGACGTTGGACTCGCGGGCGCGGAAGTCGCCGCCCTTGACCGTGTCGTAGAAGAGGCGGTGCACGGAGTCGCCGTCGTTGCGGTAGTTCTTGGCGGCGTTGATGCCGCCCTGCGCGGCGATGGAGTGGGCCCGGCGCGGTGAGTCCTGGTAGCAGAACTGCACGACGTGGTAGCCCTGTTCGGCCAGCGTCGCGCCGGCGGAGCCGCCCGCGAGGCCGGTGCCGACGACGATGATCGTGTGCTTGCGGCGGTTGGCCGGGTTGACCAGCCCGGCTTCGAAGCGGCGCTTGTCCCACCGTTCGGCGATGGGGCCGGTGGGCGCCGCCCCGTCGGTGATCGGCGCGCCGATCTCGTAGTCGAGGTAGCTCATGTCAGCTCACCACTCCGGTCATGACGGCGACGGGTACGGAGATGAAGCCCGCGGTCAGCACCAGCGCGAGGATGTCGGCGAGGGCCTTCAGCGCGCGGTCGCGGGAGGCGTTGCCCACGCCGAGGGTCTGGGCGGCGGACCAGAAGCCGTGCCGGATGTGCAGCCCGACGGCGAGCATCGCGACGATGTAGATGACGTTGCCGTACCAGGTGGAGAAGGTCGCGACGACGTTCTCGTACGGATGGCCCGGCTGGGCGTTCGGGTTCACGGTGAGCGTCGTCAGGTCGAGGATGTGCCAGACGATGAACAGCGCCACGATCACCCCGCCCCAGCGCATGGTGCGGGTCGCGTAGCTCGCGCGGCGCCGCTTGTGGACGTAGGCGGTGGGGCGGGCCCTGATGTCGCGCCTGCTGAGCTGGTACGCGGAGACGCCGTGGGCGATGACCGCCGTGAGCAGCACCACGCGGGCGATCCACAGGCCCCACTCGTGGTGCAGGACGGGCTCGCCCATGGTGCGCAGCCAGTGGCCGTACGCGTTGAACTCGCCGGGGCCGAAGAAGACCTTCAGGTTGCCCATCACGTGGGCGACGAGGTAACCGATCATGATCAGGCCGCTGACGGCCATCACCGTCTTCTTGCCGACGGTGGATCCCCAGAACGTGCGCGTGAGGGACGGTTGTCGATCCGTCCGCGTTGCCAGAGCCATGGCACAGACGCTAGGCGCGGTGGTGGCCAGAGGTCCAAGACATGGTTCCGCTGATCTCCATAGGGCCGGGCTATGGTCGCCACCTATCGTGGACGTATGCAGTTCCAGCAGCTGGTCTACTTCGTGGCGGTGGCCGAGACCCGGCACTTCACCCATGCCGCCGAGCGGGTCCATGTCTCGCAGCCGTCGCTGTCACAGCAGATCAGGGCCCTGGAGAAGGAGCTGGGCGCGGAGCTGTTCAGCCGGGCGCGCGGCAACATCGCGCTCACCGACGCGGGCGAGGCGCTGCTGCCGCTGGCCCGCCGCATCCTCGCGGACGCCGACACCGCGCGCCACGAGGTACAGGAACTGGCCCAGCTGCGGCGCGGGCGGGTGCGGCTGGGGGCGACGCCCAGCCTGTGCACCGGGCTGCTGCCCGACGTCCTGCGGGCCTTCCACGATCTGCACCCGGGCGTCCAGCTGCTGATCGAGGAGAGCGGCTCCCACGACCTGGTACGCGAGCTGGCGCGCGGCGGGCTCGACCTGGCCCTGGTGGTGCTGCCCCTGCCGACCCCCTCGCCCGCGCTCACCACGGTGGAGCTGCTCCGGGAGGACCTGGTGGTGGTGTCTTCGGCCGCGGCCCCGGCGCCGCGCCGTCCGGTACGGATCGCCGATCTGCGCGACCAGCCGCTGGTGATGTTCCGGCACGGCTACGACCTGCGGGAGCTGACCGTCGCGGCGTGCCGGGCGGAGGGCTTCGAGCCGTCGTTCACGGTGGAGGGCGGGGAGATGGACGCGGTGCTCGGGTTCGTACGGGCGGGGCTGGGCGTGGCCGTCGTGCCGAGCATGGTGGCGGCCAGGGCGGGCCGGGACCTGCGGGTCACCGCCCTGGCCCGCCCCGGGCTGCGCCGCACGATCGCGCTGGCGCACCGCAGCGACGTGGCGCCGCCGCGGGCCGCGCGGGAGCTTCAGCGGTTGCTGCTGGCACGCCGCGGGTGACCCTGGGGGGTGCGGGGCGCGGGGGCCGCGCCTTTGTGGCCGGGGCCCTCCCCCCGGCGCTTCGTACCGGGGGGAGAGTGTCCGCGGGTCTCACACCGCGTCGGCCAGGAGCAGCGAGTGGATCCGGTCCGGGGCGCCCGGGCGGGCGTAGTACCACCCCTGGGCCGTGTCGCAGCCCAGTTCCCGCAGCTGCTCGGCCTGCGCGCCCGTTTCGACGCCCTCCACTGTCACCGCCAGCTCCAGGCTGTGCGCCAGTGACACGATCCCCTCGACGATCTTCAGGTCGACCGGGTCGGCGGGGTGCTGCTGCATGCCCTGGGTGAAGGAGCGGTCCAGCTTCAGCACGCTCACGGGCAGCCGGCGCAGGTTGGCGAGGTTGGAGTAGCCGGTGCCGAAGTCGTCCAGGGCGATGTTCACGCCCATCTCGGCGAGCTGCCGCAGCGGCTTGAGCAGATCCGCGTCGGCGCCGATCAGCGCGGACTCGGTGACCTCCAGGCAGAGCGCGCCCGGCTCCAGCCCGGAGCGGTCCAGGACGTCGACGATGTCGGTGACCAGGCCGGGGTGGTGCAGCTGGGTCGGCGACAGGTTGACGTTGATCCGCAGGGGCCCGCCGTCGGAGTGGCGTCGGCTCCAGAACCGGGCCTGGCGGACGGCCTCCTGGAGCACCCAGCGCCCGAGCGGCACGATCAGCCCGGTGTGTTCGGCGAGCGGGATGAACCGGTCGGGGCCGAGGACCCCGTGCTGCGGGTGGCACCAGCGCACCAGGGCCTCCGCGCCGTGCACGCTGCCGTCGCCGAGGTGGACCAGCGGCTGGTACTCGATGAAGAACTCCTCGCGCTCCAGGGCCGCCGGCAGCGCGGTGGTCAGGCCGTGCCGCGTGATGGCCCGGGCGTCGGCCTCGGGGTCGGCCCGCTCGAAGCGGTTGCCGCCCGCCGACTTGGCGCGGTACATGGTGATGTCGGCGCTGCGCAGCACGTCCGCCGAGCCGCGTTCCCCCGCCGGCCCCTCGACGATGCCGACGCTGCCGCGCACGGTCAGTTCGCGGCCGTCCAGCCGGATGGGCGTGGCCAGGGCCGCGAGGATGCGGTGGGCGAGCTCGTCGGCCGTGCGCTCGGTGTCCGTGCCGGTGGTCAGCGCCACGAACTCGTCGCCGCCGAGCCGGGCCACCATCTCACCGGGCCGGGTCGCGACGGACTGCAGCCGGTCGGCGACCTCGACGAGCAGCCGGTCGCCGGCGGCGTGGCCGAGGCTGTCGTTGATGGCCTTGAAGCCGTCGAGGTCGAGGTAGCAGAGCGCGAAGCGGGCGCCGTCGCCCGCGGAGAGCGCCTTGTCGAGCCGTTCGAAGAAGAGCGTGCGGTTGGGCAGTCCCGTGAGCGCGTCGTGGGTCGCCTCGTACCGCAGCCGCAGATTGAGCAGCCTGCGCTCGGTGGTGTCCTCCATCAGCGCCAGCTGGTACTGCGGGTTGCCGTCGGCGTCCCGCAGCAGGGAGACCGTCAGGTTGGTCCACAGGACGGTGCCGTCACCCCGGTAGAAGGGCTTCTCGACCTGGAAGTGCTCGCGCTCGCCGCGCACCAGCTCCCCGTACATCCTCCAGACGTGTGGCGCGTCCTCGGGATGCACCCACTCGCTCACCCTGCGGCCGCGGACGTGCCGTTCCAGCCCGCCGAACATGCGCGTGAGGGCGCCGTTGACCTCCAGGACGTTGCCGTCGAGGTCGGCGATGCCGATACCGATGGCGGCGCCCTCGAAGACGGCCCGGAACCGCGCCTCGGTGGCGTGCAGCGCCTGTTCGGCGAAGTTGCGCGCGGAGAGCGCCGAGCGGGCGATGGCCTCCTGCTCGGCGCGGGTGCGTTCACGAAGGGCCTGGGCGAAGCCGGCCGCCAGCGCGTGCTGCAACCGCGAGCAGCGGGCCCGGAGCTCGTCGGCCGGCAGGGCCGGGCCGGTGTCACCGCAGTAGAGCACCAGGTAGGAGTCGACTACGCCGAGGGTACGGCTGAGCGCGTCCGGTTCGGTGCAGTGCGCGGCGACCAGGGCGGCCCCGACACGGTGCGCGGGCGCGGTGTCGAACGGCCGGGCGTACAGCGCGCCGCTCAACTCCCGTGCCAGCGGCAGCAGATGTCCCTCGAATTCGGAGCGGGTCAACGACGTGGCGGTGACCGGGAAGATGGCCCGGCTCCAGATCGTCGCGAACCGCCGGAGTCTGTCCTCGAGGCCGTCCGGCTCGTCGCCCGACCCGGCCCCGGACTCCCGCACCGGCACGCTCACGCCTTGCGCCCCACCCCTGCGAAGCCCGAGAAGGCGTATGGATCCTCCTGGTCGAGGGGGCCCTCGGGGCGCCACTCGGGCATCTGCACGAGGCCCGGTTCGACCAGCTCGAACCCGTCGAAGAACCGCGCGACCTCCTGGCGCCCGCGCATGACCAGCGGGTTGCGGATGTCCCGGTAGACGCCCACCGCGCCCCCGGCCCGCTCCTGGGGCAGTGGGATGCCCTCGTACGAGGCGTGCGTGAGGATCAGCAGGCTGCCGGGGGCGAGGGCGTCACGCAGTTCGGCGACGGCCCGCCCGGGTTCGTCGGCATCCTCCAGGAAGTGCAGGACGGCGACCAGCAGCAGCGCCACGGGCCGCTCCAGGTCGAGGAGTCCGACCTCCGGGGCGGCGAGGATGTCCCGTGGCTTGCGCAGGTCGGCGGCGAGGACGTCCGCGTCGTCGTTGCCCTCCAGAACCGCCTTGCTGTGGGCGACGGCGACCGGGTCGTGGTCGACGTAGACCACGCGGGCACCGGGACTGGCGCCCTGGGCCTCCTCGTGGACGCTGCCGAAGGTGGGGATGCCGGAGCCTATGTCGAGGAACTGGGTGATGCCCTCGCTGACGGCGTATCGTACGGCGCGGCGCATGAACGCCCGGTTCGCCTGCATGATTTTCGGCAGGCCCGGCATGAACTCCATCGCCCTGCGCGCCGCTTCCCGGTCCACCTCGAAGTTGTGCGAGCCGCCCAGGTAGTAGTCGTAGATGCGGGACACGCTCGGGACCGAAATATCGATACCCGGCGGGGCCCAGGCGGGACGCTCCATCGATGTCTCCAACAAGTCGCCACGGGAATACGACCATGTTCATGGCCGGTGTTCGAGCCGAGGCTACTGATCGCCCGCCGGGAGGGCGAGAGGAAACGGAAAATAGCGGTCCGTTCTTGGTCACACGCCGTTGGCACGTGCGACCGCCCGCCGGGCACGCGGGGGGCGTGTCCGGCGGGCAGCGGGGGCCCGGCAGGTGGGAGCCGGGCACCCGGTCGGAGCCGCGTGGGGACGTGATGCGGACGCTCCGACCGGCTGAGGGGGGCTACTTGACGACCTTGCCCTCGGGGGAGACGGCGAACCAGGTGCCGCCCACGCCCTGCCCTTTGGTGTCACCGGGCTTCTTGTCGCCGGCGAAGGTGTAGAGGGGCCAGCAGTCGATGGTCTGCTGCTTGATGCCGTCGGGCCGGTTGAACGTCACGTAACCCTTGAGCTTGATGCCCTCGGTGTCGTTCTTGTCGACGGGCTCCACCACCGGCCACTTCTTGAGGCAGTCGCCGGTGCACGCCGTCTTCATCGGCCAGGCCGAGTCCTTCTGGAAGCGGTAGACCGTCATGCCGTTCCTGTCGACGACGACCTCGCCCAGCTTGGGGTCCTTGCGGACCGACAGACCGGCCTGCTCGGCGGGGGTGGTGCCCTCGCCGGTGTCGCCGCTGCCCTCGGCCGCCTCGCCGCCCTCCTCCTCGGGCGCCGCGTCGCCGCCCGCGCCCACGGCGGCCTTCTTTCCGTCGGGGGCCGCCGCGTACCACGTGCCGCCCACGCCCTGGCCCTTGGCCTCGCCGGGCTTGGTGTCCTTGGCGTAGCGGTACATCGGCCAGCCGTCGACGGTGAGTTGCCTGGTGCCGTCGGCGCGGGCCACCTCACCCATGAGGGAGGCGTCGACCCCGGCCGGGGGCTTGGCGCCCTCCGCGGAGACGACGGGCCAGGCCTTGGCGCACTCACCCTCGCAGTTCGACTTCGGCGGGCTCGCCGTGTCCTTGTCGAAGCGGTAGAGGGTGAAGCCCTCGCTGTCGGTGAGTACCTTGCCGAACTCCTTGCTGTCCCACACGGCGAGTTGCCCGGCCGTCTTCGCCGCGGCGCCCTGGGCGGCGCCGCCCGAGCCGTAACCGTCGGATCCGTAGCCGCCGGCGTTCTCGGCGGGTGCGCCGGCCGGTGCGGCGGCGCCGACGGACTGGCTGGGACTCTGCGTGCCCTTCTCCTGACCGCACGCCGTCGTCAGCGCGAGTACGGCCGCCGCAGTGACCGCGAGCGAGGCGTTCCGCCAGGTCTTCATGTCAACTCCCGTGAGGTTCAAGCCGGTTGTGGCGCCCCGTGTTGCGCCGTTCATGGCCATAGGTACGGGCGCGGAGGTGGTCGGTGTTCAACACGTCGCGGGAAAAGTTCCGCGGGGCGGCAACGGGGCACCGAAGAACCGCTCCTTCAGGGGACATCGCACCGGTTCGGCGGGTTCGGCGCCCCTGGTGTGATCATGCTGTGCGGCGTGTACGGAACGATCGTCGCGCGGCTGCTGAGCACCGCCGTCCTCGGCTGGCTGCTGGCGGCTCCGCTGCCCGCGGTGGCCGACAGCTGCGCCTACGCCCATATCGGCCCCTCGGGCCCGGACCACGCGGTGGCGATCGCGGGATCCGCCACCTGCTCGCCGAGCCCCCCGCCCCCTGCGCCGGCCCCCACACCGACGCCGGCCCCGACTCCCCCACCCCCGCCGCCACCGCCGCCACCACCACCACAGAAGCCGTCGCCGAAACCCACGCCGCCGCAGGAGCCTCCGGCGCCGCCACCTCCGCCGCCCGCCCGGGCCGCGCCGGAGCCCCCGCCACCTTCGCCGCCGGCCCCGGCGCCCGGACCGAAGCCGGCGCCCACGCCGGTGCCCGAACCCGAGCCGGCGCCGGCCCCGTCCCTGCGGCCGAAGCCCCCTTCGCCGTCCTTCGTTCCGCTGCCCGCCTACCGGCGCGCCCAGCCCCCGGAACCAGGCGGCGGCCCCTCCCCGGTGTCCGTGATGCTCCTGCTCACGGCCCCCGCGGTGCTCGCCGCCGCCGCTCTGCGCCCCCGCTCGACCCGCTGACCAGCCCTCAACGCCGGAGACCGCCTTGTCGGAATGGCTTGTTCTGTCCATCGCGATGGCCGCAGCGTGCGCCGTCGTCCTCACCATCGTCGTCATCAACCACCGGCGTCTCGGCGACGACGACGATCCGAACGAGACGCCGGACGTCATCGAGTACATGACGATGATGATCGGCGTGGTGTACGCCATCGTCCTCGGCCTGGCCATCGCGGGCGTCTGGGAGGGCCGCAGCGCCGCTCAGGAGACCGTCCGCCAGGAGGCGCAGGCCCTGCACGAGGTGGACGTCCGCGTGGAGGTGTGGCCCGAGGCCGTCCGCGACGTCATCCGCGAGGACGTGCGGGCGTACGTGTCCCATGTCGTCGACACCGAGTGGCGGCGCATGGCGGAGCGGGGGGAGCTGACCGACAAGGGCACCGACCTCCTGGAGCGGATGCGGCGGGACGTCACCGACTACCGGCCCGCCGACGAGCACGAGGGCGAGGCGTACCAGCCGCTGGTCGACCAGGTGGCGGTCGTCGACGACGCCCGCACCGCGCGGGCGGAGAGCGCGGGCGCCACGATGCCGGGGGTGGTGTGGTTCGGGCTGATCACCGGGGCGCTGATCACGGTGGGGCTGATCTTCACGCTGCAGATCCGGCGTACGTTCCGCGAGCTGCTGCTGGCCGGCCTCTTCAGTGTGCTGATCGCCTTCCTGCTCTTCCTGATCTGGGCGTTCGACGCACCGTTCGGCCGGGGTGTGTCCGCGAACGACGAACCGTTCCGGATCCTCTTCCCGCATCTGGGGGGCTGACGACGGCTTCGCCGGCTTCGGCCAACGGCGGGGCCCTGCCGATGTCGGCCGTTCGGGGGACCTCGGTGCCCCATTCGCCCGACTGGGATCGCGGGTGTGGTACGGCGCTCCTAGCGTTTCGGGCATCGAGGTGCATATCAGTCTCCTTGCGGAAATCCGTTCCGCAGCTGCTCCTCGGGACCCGGAGGATCGACCATGCGCGCGATACGTGCCGCGTCCGCCGCTCTGCTCGGAGCGGCCGCTTTCGCCCTGACCGCCCCCGCCGCCGCCGCGGCGTCCGGCAAGTTCGCCCCCGGTGACTTCGTCGTCTCCCCGTCGACGGTGCAGCCGGGTGGCAGGGTCGTGCTCTCGGCCCCCGGCTGCCCGGGGACCGCGATGGCGTCGTCGGGCGTCTTCGACACGGTGACCATCCCGGCCGGCCGCTCGGCGACGGCCACCGTCGACTGGGACGCCAGGCGGGGCGCGGTCTACACGGTGTCGTTCACCTGCGCGGGTGGCACCCCGGGCACGGTGAACCTCACCATCGCCATGGCCACGTCGACCCCGACGACCAACTCCACGGCCGCCCCGACGGTGACCAGGACCGCCACCGCGGTCGCGCCGCCCTCCCAGGGCGTACGCGGCGGTCTGGGCGGCAGCGTCGGCGGCTGGCACACCGGCCAGCTCGCCCTGGGCACGGGCATGGTGGTGGCCGCGGCCACCGGCGTCATCCTCGTGGTGCGCCGACGGGCCGAGACCCGTCGCCACTGAAGAAACCCCCGACCCGTCGCCACTGAAGAACCCCGCGGCCGGGGAGAAACCGAGAAGGAAGCCCGTCGCCCCGAGTCCTCGTCGAGGACTCGGGGCGACGGGCGTATTCGGCCGGACCGGGAGGTTCGGCCGGTCAGACCTTTCCGCCGCTCAGACGGCGGCGCCGGCTGATGAACAGCCCGCCGCCGACGGCCGCCGTGCCGACGAGCGCGGCGCCGATGGCCATCTCGGTGGAGCTCGGGGCCATGGAGCCGCCGATGCCACCCTGGGCGCCCCGGCCGGCGATGACCGTGAAGGTGCGGGTGACGACCAGCTGGCTGTCGTGGCACCGGACGGCGAGGTTGTACTGGCCGGGCGTGGCGTGGTCGTAGATCCGCGGCGTGGCCGCCGAGTTGCCCGCGCGGTTCAGGGTGAGTGCGGTGGGAGGGAAGGCGTTGGACGTGACGCTGCCGCCGCGGTTGCAGCCCGAGGCGCTCACCGCGAGCTGGCCGCCCTGGTGCACCTGCGTGGGACGGACGGTGACATTGGTGGGGCCGTTGCCGCCCCCTCCACTGCCGGTGGCGACCGCGATCGGAGCGCAGACTCCGACGGTCGCGAACGCGGTGGCCGCCACCGCGAAAGCGCGTGAAGCACGCATGGTTGAACCTCCAGTGGAAGACGCCCCAAAGCGGCGCTCCGGGAAATTCGACGAGTACGCCTTCCACGATGAACCATCACAAGCCGGTGTGATCACCGCATTTCGACAATTGGTCCACCCCAGTGAGGCGACACGCCGGTGCGGTGACCCCGCAGCTGATGGAGCCGCAGGTCACACACTGTCAGGGCGGTGTCCGACGATTACTCGGATGGGTCATCACCCGTACGGCCCGTCCGCCACCCGTTCGCCCTCCACTGATCGCCCGCCCCGCGGGCCGCCCTTAGCGTGCGTACAGACGCCTCGAAGGGAGAACCATGGGTCTGGACCGCAGTGGCTTCGAGTGGACGAGACGCTCGCCGTGGGGCGCATTGGCCCTCGTCATGCTCACCGGTCTCGCGATGATGCGGAACGGCGTCGACGACCAGCTCGGCCCGCCGCAACCGGCCGCCCTCGCGACCCCGTCGGAGCGCGGCGTCGCCGAGGCCCCCACTCCGCCGGCCTCACTGCAGACACTGGCGTACGCGCCCGCGTCGCGCATCCGGATCGAGGCGATCAACGTCGACGCCCCGATCATGGACGTGGGTCTGGACAAGGAGGGCTGGATCGACGCGCCGCCGGCCCAGGACCCGAACCTGGCGGGCTGGTACCAGAACGGCATCTCGCCGGGCCAGCGCGGTACGTCCGTGATCGTCGGCCATGTCGACAACGCGGCGGGCCCGGCCGTCTTCTACGGCCTGGGCTCGGTCAAGCGGGGCCAGCTGGTCGAGGTGACCCGGTACGACGGCCGGGTGGCGGTCTTCGAGGTGTACGGCATCGAGGTCTTCTCCAAGCACGACTTCCCGGGCGTGCGCGTCTACGGCGACACCGGCCACGCGGAGCTGCGCGTGATCACCTGCGGCGGTGGCTACTCCAGGGCGGGCGGCTACGACGGCAACGTGGTCGTCTTCGCCCGCATGGTGCAGACCCGCTGAGGCCGCGGCCCCCGCGGGGTGCGCAGGCGTGAAAAGGGCGGGCCCGCCGAGGAGGCGGGCCCGCCCCACAGGAGCCGTACGAATCATCTGCGCGGGACGGTGAGGTGGTACCCCGCGTCCATCAGCCGGGGCAGATAGGTCCGCAGGGCAGCCACGCTCTGCGAGCGGTTCCCGCCCGCGTCGTGGGAGAGCACCACGACACCGGGCGCGGCGCCTTCCATGACCCGGCTCACGATGGTCTGGGTTCCGGGCTCGGTCCAGTCGAGGGTGTCCACGGTCCAGGCGAGCGGCTCCATGCCGAGCTCGGCGCCGATCCGGAACGAGTGCCGGTTCCAGGCGCCGTAGGGCGCGCGGTACCACAGGGGCGGGGCGCCGGTGTGGCGTTCGATCAGCTCGCTGGTGCGGCCCAGCTCGTCGCGGATGGCGGAGGGGGCCAGCTTGGTGATGTTCGGGTGGGACCAGGAGTGGTTGCCGACGACATGGCCGTCGGCGGCCATCTCGCGCAACAGGTCCGGGTGGGAGACGGCCATCCCGCCGCAGACGAAGAACATCGCGCGGACGCCGTGCGCGCGCAGCGTGCGCAGGATGCCGGGGGTGTAGCGGGGGTCGGGCCCGTCGTCGAAGGAGAGGACCATCGTGCGGCCGGTCCCCGACATCCGCAGGAAGGGCCGCTGGCGCACCGGTGGCGCGGCGCGGCGGTAGCGGGGCGGGGCTTCCGCGGTCATGGGCTGGAGGCGGTACGAGGAGGGGGCGTGGCGCGCGCGTGCCGGGGGTCCGGCGGCAGCGGGCGGTGCGGTGGCGGTGCGCGGCCGGGTGGTCGGGGAGCGGCCGGGTGGGGTGGTGGAGGGGCCCGGCGCGGTGGTGGCCGGTCCGGGTGCGAGGCGGTCCGGGGCGAAGAGTCCGACGGTGGTGGTGGCCCCGAGCGCGGCGGCGATGCGCAGCACCATCCGCCGCCCCGTGGGCAGCTGATCCTTTTTCATGATTAATAACTCGCATGGCCGATGCCCCGGGTTCTTGACCCACACCGGCGGGGCGGCCGATTGCACTCGATGGGACGAGCCCGCCCCGGTGCGTTTCAGCGGCGCCGGACGAGCGGGAAGGGCAGCGTCTCGCGGATCGTGAGCCCGGTGAGGAACATGACCAGCCGGTCCACACCGATGCCGAGCCCGCCCGTCGGCGGCATCGCGTACTCCAGCGCGTCGAGGAAGTCATCGTCGAGCTCCATCGCCTCCGGGTCGCCGCCCGCCGCCAGCAGCGACTGTTCGGTGAGGCGCCGCCGCTGCTCCACGGGGTCGGTCAGCTCGCTGTAGCGGTGCCCAGTTCCGTACCGAAGGCGACCAGGTCCCAGCGTTCGGCGAGGCGCGGGTCACGGCGGTGCTCGCGGGTGAGCGGGGAGGCGTCGGTGGGGAAGTCCTGGTAGAAGGTGGGCAGCAGGGTCTTCTCCTCGACCAGCCGCTCGTACATCTCCAGCACCACGTCCCCGCGTGTGTCGTCGGGGCCGTGCGGCACCCCGGCCCGGTCGCACAGACGGCGCAGCACCGTCTCGTCGGTGCCGGCGTCGACCTCCTCGCCGAGCGCCTCGGACAAAGCCCCGTACACGGTCCTGACGGGCCACTCCCCCGCGATGTCGTGCTCGACGAGCCGTCCGTCCCGGTCCGCCTCGCGGGCGACGGGGGCGCCGAAGGCGGCGCCCTGGATCCCCGGCCGTCGCGGAACCGGTCGGTCCGGTGGATCCGGCAGACCCCGCCGGCCCGGAGGAACCCGCGGGCTTGTCGGCGCTGACACTCATGATCCGAACCGTAAGGACGGCCCCGCCGTGCCGCCTGTCGGTGGCGGCGGGCGAATCGCCCCGTGTGTGGCGTCTTCCGTCGCGCCCTCGCCTGCGCCATCATGATCCGCCGTCAGCCGATGCCGGCCCGCGAAGAGGTGACGCTCATGGCCCGAATCCGTGCGGGGCAGGGAATTCTGCGCCGCAAACCCATCGAGCAGATCGAGGAGGGCACGGCCGAGGAGCGGCTCACCCGGACCCTGGGGCTGGGGCAGCTCACGGCGATCGGTGTGGGCGGCATCATCGGCGCGGGGATCTTCACCCTGGCCGGTACGGTCGCCAACGGCACGGCCGGCCCCGCGGTGCTGGTGTCGTTCCTGATCGCGGGGGTGGCCAGCGCGGCGGCCGCGTTCAGCTACGCCGAGTTCGCCGGGCTGATCCCGAAGGCGGGGTCGGCGTACACGTACGGCTACGCGGTCCTCGGCGAGCTCGCCGGCTGGTTCATCGGCTGGGACCTGCTTCTGGAGTACACCGCGATCGTGGCGGTCGTCGCGATCGGCATCTCCGGGTACTTCAACTTCCTGCTCGGCGAGGTGGGCGCGGAGCTGCCCGCGTGGATGCTGGGCGCGCCGGGGACGGGCGAGGGCCACAGGGTGGACCTCTTCGCGGCGCTGCTGTGTCTGCTGATCGCCTATCTGCTCACGCTCGGCATCAGGAACGCGGCCCGTTTCGAAACGGTCGTCGTGGTGCTGAAGGTGCTGGTCGTGCTGCTGGTGATCGTGGTGGGCTTCTTCCACATCGACACCGCGAACTACAACCCGTTCTTCCCGTACGGGGTGGGGGGCGCGTTCACGGGCGCGGCGACGGTGTTCTTCGCGGTCTTCGGCTACGACGCGATGTCGACGGCGGCGGAGGAGTCCAAGGACGCGCAGCGCCACATGCCCAAGGCGATCCTCTACTCGCTCGCCATCTCGATGGTGCTGTACGTGCTGGCCTGCCTGGTGCTGACGGGCATGCAGAACTACACGGAGGTCGACAAGGAGAGCGGGTTCTCCACCGCGTTCAAGTCGGTGGGGCTGGGCGGGCTCGCGAACGTGATCGCGGTGGGCGCGATCATCGGCATCCTCACGGTCATGTTCACCTTCATGCTCGGGGTGACCCGTGTCTGGTTCTCGATGTCGCGGGACGGGCTGCTGCCGAAGTGGTTCGCCAAGACGCACCCGACCCGCCACGTGCCGACGCGCGTGACCTGGATCGCGGGCGTCGCGTCGGCGCTGATCGCCGGGTTCCTGCCGATCGGCGAGGCCGCCGAGCTGACCAACATCGGCATCCTGCTGGCCTTCGTCGTGGTGTGCGTCGCGGTCATCGTGCTGCGCTACAAGCGGCCGGAGCTGCCGCGCACCTTCCGCACGCCGGGCATGCCGTTCGTCCCGGCGATCGGTGTGGTCTTCTCCCTCTGGCTGATCACGTTCCTGCAGTGGCAGACGTGGGCGCGGTTCGCCGTGTGGTTCGCGCTGGGGCTGGTGGTGTACTTCGCCTACTCGTACCGCAGGTCGAATCTGTCCGGGGGCGACGTCCGGGCGGCGCAGGGCCCGCCCGGCGCCTGACGCGCAGACGTGCACGACGACGAGGCACGAGGCACGTGACGCGGGGTACGCGCCGCCGCCGGGCTACTTCCCCTCCACGAGGCCGTCCTTGTCCGCGCCGCGGCTGAGGACGGCCCGCCGGATCTCGTCGCGTACGGGGGTGAGGTTCTCGCCGCGGTCGATGGCGGCGTTCACGTTGGTGACCCGGCCGGTGGCGGTGTTGAACCACTGCGGCAGGTACTCGGCCTTCGCCACCTGCCAGCGTCCGCCGGGCTCGGTCGGCGGCGCGAAGGTGAAGCGGCCGATGGTGCCCTGGTTGCCGCGCGGGTCGAAGGCCCCGGCGTTGTTGATCATGTCCCCTGCGATCTGGTCGCCCATGCCGTAGACGACCCAGGTTCCGTCGACCTTCTCGTACGCCTGCGGGACGTGGGCGTGGGTGCCGAGGATGAGGTCGATGTCGGGACGGCCGCCGCTCCGGGATGCGGTCAGGCCGCGGGCGAGGCCGAGCTGCTGCTCGTCGGGGTCGTTCTGCCACTCGGTGCCCCAGTGCATGCTGACCACGACGACGTCGGCGCCCGACCCCCGGGCCGCCCGGGCGTCGGCGACGATCTTCTCCTCGTCGATCAGGTTGACGGCCCACGGCTGCCCCTCGGGAAGGGGGAAGCCATTGGTGTCGTAGGTGTAGGCGAGGTGGGCGACGGTGGCGCCGCCCGCCTTGAGGAGGGTGGGGCGGGCGGCCTCCTCGGCGGTGCGGGCGGAGCCGGCGTGCCGTACGCCCGCCTTGTCGAGGGCGTCCAGGGTGCGGCGCAGGCCGTCGGCGCCGTCGTCCAGCGTGTGGTTGGAGGCGGTGGAGCAGGAGTCGTAGCCGGTCTCGCGCAGTGCCGTGGCGATCTGGGGCGGGGACTTGAAGGCCGGGTAGCCGGTGAAGGGGCCGCCGTCGGGGCCGTACACCGTCTCCATGTGGCAGATCGCCAGGTCCGCCCGGGCGACGACGGGGCGTACCCCGGCGAGCATCGGCCGGAAGTCGTAGCCGCTGCCGTTCGCGTCCCGCTGGGCCTGGCGGATGATCGAGGCGTGCGGCAGGACGTCGCCGCTGGCCACCAGCGTGAAGCCGTCCGCCCCGGCGTGCGCGGCGGGGCCGCCGGCCGACGTGGACGCGGGAGACGTCGTGGCGCGGTGGGCGGCCGGGGCGGTGGGGCGGTGCGACTGCGGACTCGCGCAGCCCGCCGTCACGGCGAGCAGTGCGGCGGTCGAGACCACCGTCTTCCGTCGGGTGCGTCTGGTGCGTGAGGGGGTCATCGCCGGGCTCCGTAGGACTTCGGGGGCATCGGGGCAGCTGGTGCGGGCTCCCTGGATCCATACGGGAAATGGGGATGTTCCAACCCTATAAATCACAAAATCACACAAATCCAGCGAAGAGGGCGTACTGCCTCCGGGTGACCGCTCACCGCACCATTCGCCGCTCGGTGCGACCGCTCGCCGCACACCGCGGTGCGCCGCCTGTCCCTCCGCGCCCGGATGCGCTCGGATACGGACCGAGTGCCCGGCACGGCGCGAAAGGGTGTGAACGATGACGACGGCCACGGCGACGACCCCCGCAACCACCGACGAACGGACCCTGGCGGAGCTCCAGCGCGACCACGGGCCCGCGCTGCTGAGCTTCCTGCTCGGCCTGACCTACGGGGACCAGCAGCGCGCCGAGGACCTCCTGCAGGAGACGCTGGTACGCGCGTGGCAGCACCCCGAGGCGTTCCGGGCGCCGTACGAGTCGATGCGACCCTGGCTCTTCACCGTCGGCCGACGCCTCGCCATCGACGCCCGGCGCTCCCGGATGGCCCGCCCCACCGAGATCGGGGACGGCGCGCTCGCCACCACGCCCGACCCGGCGGACGCCACGGAGTCCGCGATGGCCGCGCTCGACGTCCGGGCGGCGGTACGCGAGCTGAGCCCCGAACACCGCGCGGTGCTCGTACGGATCTACTTCGACGGCCTGACGGTGAACGAGGCGGCGGCGGACCTCGGTATACCGGCCGGGACGGTGAAGTCGCGCTCGCACTACGCGCTGCGCGCGCTCGGACGCTGCCTGCCGGGTTATCCCGTACGTCACTGACGGCGCTCCGGCGACCTCCTGCCCCGCGGGTCACGGCGTCCGGGCCGACGTAGCCGAAACCACACCGCCGAGTTGGCGAAAGCGCGCCCCCGGCCGTGTCCGACGGTGGAGGCTCGTCGTCGACATATGCGCGCCGTGCGCGCCGGTACGAGCGCGCAGGCGGAAAAGAACCTCCGGGAGAAGGTGGGAACGTTGCGGCCCGAGAGCACGAACGGCACGGACGAGGGCGGGCCGGCGGTCCCGATGGCCTGGCTCTGTGCCGAATATGTGGCCGATGAGCTGTTGCGGACGGGCGGACTGGTCGAGCCCGGGTCGCTCGAATACCAGGCGGGGCGCCGGACGCTCGCCCTGACGGTCTACCTCTGCGACGGCGCGGAGAGCTCCTTGGGCCCCCGGGACGAGTCCCGCCTGGAGGAGTGGCTGGCCCTCACGGCGTACGGCCACCCGTGGGAGGAGTGGGTACGCGCGCGCCTGACCGACCGGCGTCTGCGCGACGGCGACGACGAGGGGCTCGCGCTCGCCCGCAAGTCGTGGCGCCTGCTGGCCCACACCCACCTGCTCGCCACCGACCTCGGCGCGCTCTCGGCCGCGTCGGCTGCCGGGCTCCCGGTGGACGAGTCGGCCCGGGCCTGGCTGCCGGCCTGGCAGGTCGGCCTGCCGCTCGGCCACCTGGCGCTACGGCTGTGCTGACGCGGCCGGCGGTCGCCCGTCCGGCTCCGGCGGGCCGGGCTCAGTGCGGCTGGACCGGGCGGGCCCGGACGCGTGCGGCTGGGTCCTGGTGGCCGCCGCTGGCGAGCATCCGCACCTCGCCGCGGTCGCTTATCTCGGCCAGGATGATCCCCGTGTCGTCGGCGTACACGGGATGCCCGCCGGGGCCGGTGCGGTCCGTGCGGCGCACCTCCACGACGTCCGTCCCGAAGTCCAGCTCGTATTGATCATGGATGCGCATGGCTTCCTCCCGATGGGGTGTTCGGCACCCCGCCCCCGCGTCCCCCTAACCGGTCTTTTCATTCCTTACCGGGCACGGGTGGGTCGCGGTGAACACCCGGGCGGTACTTGGGGACACGCACGGTGACCTTCATGCCCGCTCCGACGCCCGTCTCGACGACCAGGCCGTAGTCGTCCCCGTACACCTGGCGCAGCCGTTCGTCGACGTTGGACAGACCGATGCCGGACGTCTGGGGCCGCTCACCGGCGAGGATGGCCCGCAGGACGTCCGGGTCCATGCCGACGCCGTCGTCCTCGATGGTGACGACTGCCTCGGCGCCCGCGTCCCGCGCGGCGATCGTCACCCGGCACGCCGTGCGGGGGTCCTCCAGGCCGTGCTTGACGGCGTTCTCGACCAGCGGCTGGAGGCAGAGGAACGGCAGAGTCACCGGCAGCACCTCGGGGGCGATCTGGAGGGTCACCTGGAGCCGGTCACCGAAGCGTGCGCCGGCGAGCGCCAGGTACTGCTCGATGGAGCGCAGTTCGTCGGCGAGCTGGGTGAAGTCACCGTGCCGCCGGAAGGAGTAGCGGGTGAAGTCGGCGAACTCCAGCAGCAGTTCGCGGGCCCGCTCCGGGTCGGTGCGGACGAAGGAGGCGATGGCGGCCAGCGAGTTGAAGATGAAGTGCGGGGAGATCTGGGCGCGCAGGGCGCGGATCTCGGCCTCGATGAGCCGGGTGCGGGAGCGGTCGAGCTCGGCCAGTTCGAGCTGGACGGAGACCCAGCGGGCGACCTCGGTCGCCGCGCGCACCAGGACGGCCGACTCCCGGGAGCCGTACGCGACCAGCGCGCCCTGCACGCCCTCCTCCCCGGTCAGGGGTGCGATCACGGCCCAGCGCAGCGGGCAGCCGAGGTCGTCGCACTCGGTGCGCACGCTCTGACTGCGGCCCGAGTCGAGCAGTTCGGCGACCTGCTCCATCACCTGGTCGCGGTGGTGGGCGGCGCCGGGGCCGTCCCAGGCGAGCACGGCGGCGCGGTCGGTGAGGCACAGCGCCTCGGTGCCGAGGAGGGGGCGCAGGCGGCGGGCGGCCTTGCGGGCGGTCTCCTCGGTGAGCCCGGCGCGCAGGGGCGGCGCGGCGAGGGAGGCGGTGTGCAGGGTGTGGAAGGTGGCGCGTTCGACGGGGGTGCCGAGGTCGAGGACGTCCCTGCCGGCGCGCCGCGCGGCGAGCCGTCCGAGGGCGAACCCGGCGGCGAGGAGGACGGCTCCGGCGGCGCAGAGGGCGGCCAGGAGGGTGCCGGTCGCCCCGCTCACCGCTCGGCGCCTTCGCGGGACGGGCGGTCGCCGGGTGCCGCACGGTCGTCCTGCCCCGGCTGGTCGTCGGGCCGGGGGCGGTCATCCGGGTGCGGGCGGTCCTCCGGCTGGGCGCGCCCGATCAGGTCCTCGGGGAGGTGGAGCCGGGCCAGGATCGCCGGGGTCCCGGGCGGTACGTGGCGGGGGGTGGCCAGGGACACGGCCACCATGGTGAGGAAGCCGAGCGGCACCGACCAGACGGCGGGCCAGGCCATCAGGGCGTGCGGCCAGCCCTCGGGGGCGAGCCCCGCGCGGGTCGCCATGACGGCGGTGAGCGCCGCGCCGCCCCCGGTGACGAGCCCGGCCATCGCGCCGGGCGGGGTGAGCCGCCGCCACCAGATGCCGAGCACCAGCAGCGGGCAGAACGAGGACGCGGAGACGGCGAAGGCCAGGCCCACCGCGTCCGCCACCGGCACCTTGGTGGCCACCAGGCTCGCGCCGAGCGGTACCGCCATGGCGAGCGGGGTCGCCAGCCGGAAGTGCCGTACGCCCCGCGAGGGCAGCACGTCCTGCGTGAGCACGCCCGCCACGGACATGGTCAGGCCGGAGGCCGTCGACAGGAACGCCGCGAACGCGCCGCCCGCGAGCAGCGCGCCCAGCAACTCCCCCACCGGCCCGCCCACGACCCGGTCGGGCAGGACGAGCACGGCGGCGTCCGCCGCGCCGGTGAGGGCGAGCTCGGGCGCGTAGATCCGGCCGAGGGCGCCGTAGACCGGGGGCAGCAGGTAGAAGGCACCGACCAGACCGAGGACGACGAGGGTCGTGCGGCGGGCGGCGCGCCCGTTGGGGCTGGTGTAGAAGCGGACGGCGACGTGCGGCAGGCCCATGGTGCCGAGGAAGGTGGCGAGGATCAGCCCGTAGGTGGCGTACAGCCGGCTGCCGTCGTTACCGCCGGCGAGCGGTTGCGACCAGCTGTGGGGATCGGTCCCGGTGGCGGCGCGCTCGGGCACCCGCGCGCCCTCGGGGAAGCTCAGGGTGGTGCCGGCCTCGATGCGGTGGGTGCCCTCGGCGAGGGTGACCGGGCCGTCGCCCTCCTCGTACGGGACGGAGTCGACGCGGCCGGAGACGGTGAGGGTCAGCGGCGCGTCGACGTCGACGCGCACGGTGTCGTCGACGCGTACCTCCGTGTGCGCGCGGAAGACGGCGGGCGCGTCGAAGCGGGCGCGCGGCGCGTCGTCGCCGAGCCAGGCGGTGATCAGGAAGAGCGCGGGCACCAGCAGGGCGGTGAGCTTGAGCCAGTACTGGAACGCCTGGACGAAGGTGATGCTGCGCATGCCGCCCGCCGCGACGGCCCCGGTGACGACGACGGCGACGACGAGCCCGCCGACCCATTCGGGGGCGCCGGTGAGGATCTCCAGCGTCAGCCCCGCGCCCTGGAGCTGCGGCAGCAGATACAGCCAGCCGATGCCGACGACGAAGAGGCTGGCGAGGCGGCGGGCGCGGGCGGACTCCAGGCGGGCCTCGGCGAAGTCGGACAGGGTGTACGCGCCGGAGCGGCGCAGCGGGGCCGCTACGAGGACGAGGAGAACCAGGTATCCGGCGGTGTAGCCGACCGGGTACCAGAGCATGTCGGGACCCTGGAGGAGGACGAGTCCGGCGATGCCGAGGAAGGAGGCGGCGGAGAGGTACTCGCCGCTGATGGCGGCGGCGTTGAGGCCGGGCCGCACGGTGCGGGAGGCGACGTAGAAGTCGGAGGTGGTGCGGGAGATGCGCAGGCCGAGGGAGCCGATGAGCACGGTGACGAGGACGACGACGGTGACGGCGGCCACCGCGTAGGTCTGGTTCACCGGTCTTCCAGAAGGCCGATGAAGTCGCGCTCGTTGCGCTCGGCGCGACGGACGTACCAGCGGGCGGTGAGCCACATGACGGGGTGGACACCGACGCCGAGGGCCGCCCACACGAAGGGCGACGGCGCGGTGGAGTCCAGGGCCTCCGGAAGGGCGAACAGCAGGGGCAGGGTGCCGACGGCCAGGGCGAGGGTCGCGAGCGCGGTGAGCGCGGCCCTCAGCTGGCTGCGCATCAGGGACCGTACGTAGGTGTGACCGAGGGAGGTCTGCTCGCTGATCTCGGAGCGGGCCGGGGCGTGACCGAGCGGGCGGGGCGGTCTGCGCGCCGAGCGCGGCACGCCGGTCACGGTCTCGCGGCGGGGGCGGCGCGCTGCTGCTGGCTGCTCTGCGGGCATCGTCGTCCGGGGGTCGGCTGGCTCGGGCTGTGGAGTCTACGCAGCAGGTCCGAGCGGGGGTAGAGGCTCGGGAACCGTCTCCCGGACCTCGCCGGGCCCGCGTGCGCCGGCACGCGTCCGCGACCGCGTACGGAATCAGACCCTAGCCGCGGACGTGCCGCGTCAGCAGGTCGCGCAGTTGGCGGGCGTGCCGGCGGCTGACCGCGAGTTCGGCGCTGCCGACGCGGACGGTCGTCGCCCCGGCGTCGAGGCGGAGCTCGTCGATGCGGCCGAGCGCGACGAGGTGGCTGCGGTGAATCCGGACGAAGCCGCGCGGCGCCCACCGCTCCTCCAGCGTGGACAGCGGGACGCGCACGAGGTGGCTGCCCTCGGAGGTGTGCAGGCGGGCGTAGTCGCCCTGCGCCTCGACGTAGGCGATGTCGTCGATCGGGACGAAGCGGGTGACGCCGCCGAGTTCGACCGGTATCTGTTCCACCGGCGCGCCCACGGGCGGGGCGGTGGGCGGGGATGCGGGGGCGGTGAGGTCGCTGACCCGGCGTACGGCTTCGGCCAGACGCTCCTTGCGGACCGGCTTGAGGACGTAGTCGACGGCCTTCAGATCGAACGCCTGGACGGCGAACCCCTCGTGGGCGGTGACGAAGACGATGAGGGGCGGGCGGGCGAAGCCGGCGAGCAGGCGGGCGACGTCGAGTCCGGTGAGCCCGGCCATGTGGATGTCGAGGAAGACGACGTCGATGCCGTCCTCACCGTCGGGGCCCGCGTCCAGGGCGCGGCCCATGCGGCGCAGTGCCTCGGTCGCGTCGGTGGCGCCCTCCGCGCCGCGCACCCTCGGGTCGGAGCGGAGCAGGTAGAGCAGCTCTTCGAGGGCGGGCTTCTCGTCGTCGACGGCAAGTACGCGCAGCATGGTGCGGAGTGTAGGCGCGTGGTCATTGAGCGAGAAGCCGCTCGTATGCGTACCCCTTCACGACAGCACAGCGGGGACCATGTCGGCACACGATGACGGGGAATGAGGCACACCCATGGGTCTGCGGGAGCGGCATCACGATGTCGCCGCTTATGCGCTGGGCGTGCTGGAGCCGGCCGACGCGCTGCACTGCGAGGAGCACCTGGCGCGGTGCGTGCCGTGCGCGGTGCGTCTGACGGACTTCACGCAGGTCGCCTCGGCGCTGGCCCAGCTGGCCGACCGGGAGCCGCTGCGGCCGGGCCCCCTTCCCGCCGCCGTCCCCCTTCCGCGCGTACGACGGTGGCGACGGGGGCTGGTCGCGGCGGCCGCGACACTGGCCGTGGGCGTGCCGGGCGCCGCCCTGCTGGTGCCGGACGGGGATTCGGGGCTGCGGCGGGTGTCGGCGACGGACCCCGCCACGGGGGTGGCGGCGGCGATGGCGCTGCGGGACCGTGCCTGGGGCACGGAGGTGGCGCTGCGGGTGGCGGGGGTGCGCGGGCCTCGCGTCTGCGAACTGGTGGTGGTGGGCACGGACGGGCGGGAGCGTCCGGTGTTCAGCTGGGGCGTGGCGGTGCGGGACGAGGAGCCGGTCATCGAGGGCGGCACGGCGCTGCGGCGCGACGAGATCTCCCGGCTGGAGGTGCGGGACAGGAGCGGCGGGCGGCTGGTGTCAGTGCTTCCCTGACCCCGCCGGCGGGTGACCGGTGCCGTTGCTTCCCCGACCCAACCGGCGAGCGCGGCGCTCCCCCGGCCCGGCCGGCGGGCGCGGCTGGTCTCGGCCACTTCCCCCGGCCCGGCCGGCGGGCGCGGCTGGTCTCGCCTCCTTCCCCCGATCCGTACCGGCCCCCGTGCACGGCGAGCCGTGCCAGGCCGCTATTTGAGCAGCCGGGACAGGCGGCGGTCGGCGAGCGGTTTGCCGCCGGTCTGGCAGGTGGGGCAGTACTGCAGCGAGCGGTCGCGGTACGACACCTCGCGGATGGTGTCGCCGCAGACGGGGCAGGGCTCACCGGTGCGGCCGTGGACGCGCAGGCCGCTCTTCTTCTCTGCCTTGAGCCGGCCGGCGGCCAGCCCGTGCGAGCGCTCCACCGCCTCCCTCAGGGTGGTGCGCAGGGCCTCGTGGAGAGCGGTGACCTCGTCCTCGGTGAGGTTTTGGACGGGCTTGAAGGGGGACATGCGGGCGGCGTGCAGGATCTCGTCGCTGTAGGCGTTGCCGATGCCGGCGATGAGGCCCTGGTCGCGCAGGGCGCCCTTGATCTGCCGTCGCTCCCCGGCGAGCAGCGCGGCGAAGGCATCCCGGTCGAAGTCGTCGGCGAGTGGGTCGGGGCCGAGACGGGCCACGCCGGGGACGTCGGCCGGGTCGCGCACGAGGTGGACGGCGAGGCGCTTGGTGATGCCGGCCTCGGTGAGGTCGAAGCCGTCGCCCCCCGTGAGCGCGACACGCAGCGCGAGGGGGCCCTTGCCCGGACGGGGCGGCCCGGAGGGGAGCACGTCCCGCCACTGGAGCCAGCCGGCCCGCGCCAGGTGGATCACCAGATGGAGCCCGCCCGCGGCGATGTCCAGGAATTTGCCGTGCCGGGCGACACCGGTGACCTCGGTCCCGTCGAGAGCGCCGAGCGGCGGGTCGTACGTCTTGAGCACGCTGATCGCGACGGGCAGGGCGCGGGCGATCTCCTTGCCGACGAGGTTCTCGTCGAGGAACTCTCGCAGCGCTTCGACCTCGGGCAGTTCGGGCATGGTTCCAGCCTGCCGCAGTGCGGTGCGGTGCGCCCGCGGGTCCGGGCGGTCAGGGTGACCGGTCGGCGGCCTTGACGAGCGCGGCGAGCTCCGCGTGCAGGGCGTGTGCGAGCCGGTCGAGGTCGGGCAGGGCCTTCCCGTCGCCGACGAGGCCGATGTGCGCCTGGCCGCCGTACGGCGACATCGCGATGGCCAGGGACTGGCCGCGGGCCAGCGGCGCCATGGGGTGCAGGGCGCGCAGCGGGCTGCCGCCGAGCGAGAGGGTCGAGCGGGGCAGCGGCACGTTGGTGACCAGGACGTCGAACAGCATGCGCGCCGCGCCCCCGGCCAGAGGTGCGCCGAACCGGTGGGCCAGCGGCGGGAGTTGATCGGCCAGGACGGCGACGGCCCCGGCGCCGCGCGAGGGCCCGGCGGCCTTGTTGCGGTCCATGCCGCGCCGGACCGCGTCGAGTCGGCTCAGCGGGTCGTCGTCGCCGACCGGCAGGTCGAGGAGGTACGCGGAGAACGTGTTGCCGCAGTCGGGCGCGGAGCCGGGCCTGCGCCGGGATACCGGCACCAGGGCCCTCGGATCGGCCGCCGGGGGGTGGTCGCCGCGCTCCAGCATCCAGTGGCGCAGCGCCCCGGCGACCACGGCGAGCAGCACGTCGTTGGCGGTGCCGCCCGCGACGCGGCGCACCCGCCGCACCTCGTCCAGGTCGAGGTCGGCGGTGACCAGGCGCCGGGTACCGCTGGAGTCCGCGGTGAGCGCCGGCGTACCGCTCACGTCGAGGCGGCTGGCCCGTACGACGGACGCGCCGACGCCCAGGGCACGGCCGAGCTCCTCGATACGGCCGCGGGCGGCGCCCGCCACGTTCCAGGGGCCGGGGAGCCAGGAGCGGGGCGGCACGGGACGGGGGCGGCGCCGGCCGGTGCGGACGCGGGCGTCGGCGATCTCGTCGAAGATGCCGGCGCCGATGGCGACGGCGCGCATCCCGTCGGCGAGGGCGTGGTGGAGTTTGACGAGGACGGCGAAGGGGCCGCCGGGCGCCCCGGTCAGCAGGTACATCTCCCAGGGCGGCAGGCCCCGTTCGAGCGGGCGTTCCATCAGCTCACCGGCGAGCCGGGCCGCGTCGGCGGCGAAGTCGCCGTTCTCCGGCAGCCGGACATGGCGCACATGGCGGTGTACGTCGAAGGTCTTGTCCACGCTCCAGCGGGCGCCGCCGACCGGCAGCAGGACGTCCCGCACGCGCATCCTGAGGCGGGGGATGGCGGCGGCGCGCTCGGCGAGCAGCTCGCGCACGGCGTCCGGGTCACCGGGGACGGGATCGAAGCGCGCGAGGGCGCCGAGATGCATGGGGTGGCCGTCCGATTCGAGGTGCCAGAAGGCCAGGTCGAGAGGTGCCAGCAGCTCACTGCTCAAGGGGTCCCCATGTCGTCGTGGGCCAGGCCCCGGGGACGACGTGTCGCCGCGGAAGGCCATGGAAAAGGGCAGTCAATCGCCTTCGGCCGGTTACGGTCAAGCATGATCCATGCACGGAGCGTTAATTGATCGTGTCGGCTCCGTTTCCGGGTCACATCGGGTTCCCTTCCGGGATCGCTTCGGGGATCCTCGGCCGTCGCCGGGTCCGCACGTACGGCCGGAGCCGGACGCTCCCGGGGCGGGCGAGGCCCGGCCGGTGCGCGCGTGCGTACGGCCGGAGCAGGACGTTCGCGGGGCGGCGAGGCCCGGCCGGTGCGCGATCACGGGAGGTTTTCCGGGCGCTCCGGGACGGTGAACTCGCACCACACGCACTTGCCGCTGCCGCGCGACTCCACGCCCCACACGTCGGCGAGCCGGTCGACCAGCAGCAGCCCCCGCCCCGACACCCCGGACTCCCCCGCCTCGCGGCGGCGCGGCAGGGCACTGGAACGGTCGTCCACCTCGACCCTGAGGCGCCGCTCGTGACCGGCCAGCATCCGCAGGGTGACGATCGCCCCGCCGTCGGTGTGCGTCAGCGCGTTGGTGATCAGCTCGTCGGCGACCAGCTCGACGTCGTCGGCGCGCGCCCCCGCGCCCCAGGCCCGTACCGCCGCCCGGATCATGTGCCGGGATGAGCGCAACGCCTCCGGGTCGCCCTGCGCCACGTGCTGCTGGAGCCGTCCGCCCGCCTGCGGGGTGTAGCCGCCCCGGCGGCGCAGCAGCAGGAGCGCCACGTCGTCGTCACCGCCGCGCTCGTCCACCGCGTCGCACAGATGGTCGGCGAGCTGCTGGAGGTCCTCCGGTCCGCCGCGCACACGGGCCGTCAGCCACTGCATGCCCTCGTCGAGATCGGCGCCCGGCTGCTCGACGAGCCCGTCGGTGTACAGCAGCAGGGTCTGCCCGGGGTCCAGCTCCATGAGGGAGACGGGGTAGTCGAGCCGCCCGAACTCCGCCGACAGACCCAGGGGCATTCCGCCCGGCACGGGGAGGCGGCGGCAGCTTCCGTCGCCGTACCGCAGCAGCGGGTCGACATGGCCGGCCCGCACGATCTGCACCACGCCGGTCGCCAGATCGGCCTCCAGATAGGTGCAGGTGGCGAACCGGTCGGTGTCCAGCTCGTGCAGGAAGACCGACGCCCGCGCCATCACGGTGGCCGGGGTGTGCCCTTCGGCGGCGTACGCCCGCAGGACGATGCGCAGCTGGCCCATCACGGCCGCCGCGTGCGTGTCGTGTCCCTGTACGTCCCCGATGACGGCGCCGACCCGCCCTCCGGGCAGCGGGATGATGTCGTACCAGTCGCCGCCGATGTCCTGGCCGAGCCGGGCGGAGCGGTACCGGACGGCGATCTGCGCCCCCGGGACGTGCGGGATCCGGCGCGGCAGCATCGCCTGCTGGAGGCCCTCGGCGAGGTCGTGCTCCTGCTCGAAGAGCATGGCGCGCTGAATGCTCTGGGCGATGCTGCTGCCGAGCGCGACCAGCACGTTGCGGTCCTCGGCGGAGAAGCCGTACTTGTCGCTGTAGAGCAGCCCGAGCGCGCCGATGGGGCGGGCCTGGGCGATCAGCGGCAGGTAGGCGGCGGAGGTGATGCCGAGGCCGCTGATGTTCGGCCACAGGATGGGGTATGAGCCCGCGAAGTCCTCGGGCGACTCGATGAACCGGGGCGCGAGGGTGCGCACCACCTCGCTCATCGGGTACTGCTCGTCCACCCGGGTGTAGCGGGTGCCGGGGACGAAGGAGCCCTCCGGCCCGTCGGCGACCAGGTGGATGCGGCCCGCCTCCAGCAGGCCCATCACCACGCTGGTGGCCCCGAGGTGTTCCAGTCCGTGCGAGTCCTTGAGGACGTCGATGACGTCCTGGACGGTCCGGGCGTGGGCGAGGGCCGCGGTGGTCGACTCCACGACGCTGGTCTGGCGCCGCCGCTCAACGTCGACCTCGAACCGCGCGGTGGACTCGGTGAGCTCCTGGGTGGCGTCGCGGACGATGCCGATGATGCGGCGCGGGCGGCCGGTCTCGTCGCGCCGGATGAACCCCTGGGTGTGGGTCCAGCGCAGGTTGCCCTCACGGTCGCGGACGCGGAAGTAGGCGCCGTAGTGGGTGCTGCCGTTCTTGAGCGCCTGGGTCACCATGCCGTCGAGGCGGATGGACTCGCTGGGCGGGACCACCGCGCCGAGGCTTTCGGGCCGCCCGTCGTACTCGGTGGGGTCCATTTGGAACACGTCGAGGGCGGCCCGGTCCATGTGCATCAGCCCGGTGCCGAGGTCCCAGTCGAAGCTGCCCATACGGTTGAGGGACAGGCTCAGATCCGGATGGGCGGGCCAGTCCTCGGGAAGCGACAGGGCATCCGCTGCCGGATCAACCATGGAGCCACTCTGCCATCATTCGTCCGCTTTTTCGACCGCTTGAAGGGCGGGGGGGAGGGTCTACGAGGTCCGTCAGCCCGCGTACGCCTCCGGCTCGACGGACGTGTTGTCCGGACCCATGAGCTGCCCGTCCCCCTCGTCGTCCGGAGCCTGCCCTGGGTCCTGCTCCACGTCCTGGCCCTGGCCCTGACCCTGGCCCTGCTCCGGGTCCTGTTCCTCGTCCGGGTGCAGGTCCAGCCCGTGGTCCTGGGGGCCGCCGTCGGCCTGGAACTCCGGTTCGGGGTCGACGGATGGGGGCGCCGGGCACCCGGGCGGGGTGGGCGGCTCGGTGGGGCAGTCGGCCGGTGCGGCCGGCTCGGACGCGGTGGTGTCCGGGACGGCGGGCTCGGGGGCGGCGGGCTCGGACCGCTGCTGAGGCTGCGCGGGCTGCTGCGGCTGCCGCTCGGACTGGGGCTGCTGGGACTGGGGGGAGGTGGCGGGCTCGTCGGTGACGACGCGGTCCGCCTCACCGTCGGTGCCGGTCCTGCGCTCGATCAGGGTGTTGCTGACGACGCTGACGACGAGCAGGCTCTCCAGCGTGTGCTGGGTGGCGTTGACGGTCACGACCCGGCCGGGGTCGAAGCCGGGCCAGGGGTGCCCCTTGTGGACGACCGCCTCCTCGACCGTGAGCGGTGAGCGCAGCGGGCTGCCGGAGGCGCAGCGCACGCGCGGCGCGCCGTACTCGTCCACCAGAACGGCGGTGCCGGCCTGAAGGACGGCCTGGAACTCGGCGGCGGAATCGTCACGGTAGCCGTGTCCGGTGACCCGGGTGTCGGACCGCAGCACCACGGGGGTGAGGCCGCGCAGCCACGGGGCGAGCCGGGTCTGGCTGACCCCGGCGGCCAGGGCGAAGGCGGCGGCCTTCCGCCCGTCCCCGGTCAGCAGCCGCACCTGGCGTTCGACATCGCAGCTGGCGACCGAGCGGGTGCCGGCGTACAGCCCGGGGGCGGCGCCGGAGACCACTCCGGTCACCGGTGTGGTGCCGGGCGCGGCCGACGACGAGGGGCCCGGCGCATCGGGTGACGGCTTGACCGTCGACGGTGTGAAGGGGTCGGGGCCCTGGGCGGCGGCGGACTGGAGGAGGACCTCCCTGGCGTCCCCCTTCGCCGCGTGGGCTTCGGCGCCCTCGATCGGCGGGCCGTCCAGGTCACCGCCACAGCCCGCGACCAGCAGTCCCGCGGTCAGCGCGGCGAGCGCGCCGGACCGACGACGACGTGTGGTGGTACGCACGGCGACCTCCCGCCTTCAGGACATCCAGGTGATCGGCTGGTTCTCCATATCTGCCGGACCCGGCACCTCGCCGCAACCGGAAGCGTCCACCCGCCAGGACTTGAACACGTTCAAACAACCCTCTAGGCTCACGGTACGGAGTTGAACACGTTCAACAAAGGGGGGTGGGGGCGTGACCGTGCTGGTCGGGCTGATCGTGACGCTCGGAATGCTGGTGATCGTGCCGACGGGCCTGCGCCTGATCGACGCGGACGGAACAGCGTCCATACGGAGACTGTGGCCGCTGTTCGCCGTACCGGGAGCGGTGTCACTGTGGCTGCCGCGCGGCACCGCCGCCGCCGCGCTCGCGGCCTGCTACGCGCTCGGCACCGTCCTCCTGGCGCTCCACGTGCCGCGCCGCCTGGCCCGCACGCGCTCGGCGGAACCGGCTGAGATCGCCGTGCTCACCGCCCTGGCGAGCCCGTCGGTCGCCGCGCTCGCCCTGGTCTCCGAGCGCCTCGGTCACCGGCTCCTCGGCTTCGACCTGGACATCCTGGCGCTGACCGTGCCGCACTTCCACTTCGCCGGCTTCGCCGCCGCGCTGGTCGCGGGGCTGGTGTGCCGCGCGGCGGACGGGCCGGCGGGGCGGTTCGCCGCGTGCAGCGTGCCGCTCGGCACCCTCCTCGTCCTGCTCGGCTACTTCATCGACGACTGGGCCGAACTGGCCGGCGCGCTCGTCCTCACCGCGGGTATGTGGACCGTCGCCCTGCTCACGTGGCGGGACATCCGGGCCGACGGGCGCGACCGGCTCACCAGCGCGCTGCTCGCGGTCTCGGCCGCGGTGCTGGGGGCGACCATGCTCCTGGCCCTGAGCTGGGCGCTCGGCGAGGCGACCGGGCTGCCCCACCCGAACCTGACCTGGATGGCCGCCACCCACGGCCTCGGCAACGCCCTCGGCTTCGCACTGTGCTCGGTGCTGGCCTGGCGGCGCCTTGGGCGCACCGCCGTACCCGGACCAATCGGAGGACCCCTCGCATGACCCGACCGACACGCGGTCCCGGCACCGCCGACAGCCCCTCCTTCAGCTATCCGGAGGTCGGCGCCACCCGTGCCCGACCGCTCCCCCGCGGCTACCACCACCTGCACCACGAGACCCGGATCGGCCAGGGCCGGGAGACCTTCGCCGCGGCCGGCGCGGCCGTCACCACCTGGCGCATGCACCGCGCGTCGGGCGCCAGGGTGCGCGCCGGGTCGGTACGCGCGGAGACCGGCGCCGGCGTCGAGATCGCCGTCGGCCTCGGCGCGCTGTGCCTCCGGGCGCCGTGCGAGGTGGTGTGGGCGGTGTACGAGGAGCGGCGCACCGGCTTCGCCTACGGCACCCGACTTGGGCACCCGGAGAGCGGTGAGGAGGCGTTCGTCGTGGACCGGCGGGAGGACGGTTCGGTGTGGTTCACGGTCACGGCCTTCAGCAGGCCCGCCCGCTGGTACACCCGGATCGCGGGGCCCGTCGTCCCCGTACTGCAGCGCTGGTACGCCCGGCGACTCGGCCGGACGCTGCGAAAGATCGCCGCGGGGTGATCCTCGGCCGATACTGGAACCGATGGAGTGGTTCTGGTTCTCCTCGTCCGACCACTGGCTGAGCCGACTGGTCTTCCAGCGGGCGCTCGCCGGGATCTACCTGGTCGCGTTCCTGACCGCCGCGCTCCAGTTCCGGGCGCTCATCGGCGAGCGCGGCATGCTGCCCGTCCCCGCCCACCTGCGGCGCGTGTCGCCGCGCGCGGCCCCGAGCCTGTTCCACTGGCACTACTCGGACCGGTTCTTCGCGCTGTGCGCCTGGACGGGTGCGGCCCTGGCCGTCGCGCTGATCGCGGGGGTGGGGGACGCGGTCCCGCTGGCCGTGTCCATGCTGATGTGGGCGGTCCTGTGGGCGCTGTATCTGTCGATCGTCAACGTCGGGCAGACCTGGTACGGGTTCGGCTGGGAATCGCTGCTCCTGGAGACCGGGTTCCTCGCCGTCTTCCTCGGCAACGAGCGGACCGCGCCGCCCGTCCTGATCCTCTTCCTGCTGCGCTGGCTGCTGTTCCGCGTGGAGTTCGGCGCGGGGCTGATCAAGCTGCGGGGTGACGCGTGCTGGCGCGATCTGACCTGCCTGTACTACCACCATGAGACGCAGCCGATGCCGAACCCGCTGAGCTGGTTCTTCCACCATCTGCCCCGACCGCTGCACCGGGTGGAGGCCGCGGCGAACCATGTGACGCAACTGGTCATCCCGGTCCTCCTCTTCACCCCCCAGCCGGTGGCGAGCGTCGCGGCCTGCCTCATCGTCCTGACGCAGCTGTGGCTGGTGCTGTCCGGCAACTTCGCCTGGCTGAACTGGATCACGATCGTGCTGGCCCTGTCGGCCGTGGACGGCTCACTCGTCGCCGACGCCCCCGACCTGCCCCCGCCTCCGCTCTGGTACGGGGTCCTCGTCATCGCCGTCACCGTGCTGGTCCTGGTACTGAGCCGGCGCCCCGCTCTCAACCTGCTCTCGCGCCACCAGGCGATGAACCGGTCCTTCGACCCGCTCCACCTGGTCAACACCTACGGGGCCTTCGGGACGGTCGGCAGGATCCGGCACGAGATCGTCATCGAGGGCACGGACGAGGTGGTACTCCACCCGGGCACGGTGTGGCGGGAGTACGAGTTCAAGGGGAAACCGGGTGACGTGCGGCGGCTGCCGCGCCAGTTCGCCCCGTACCACCTGCGCCTGGACTGGATGATGTGGTTCGCCGCGCTCTCCCCCGCGTACGCCCACCCGTGGTTCGGGCCGCTGGTCGAACGGCTGCTCGACGGGGACCGGGACACGCTGCGGCTGCTGCGGCACAACCCGTTCCCGGACGCCCCGCCCCGGCGGATCCGCGCCCGCGTCTACCGCTACCGGTTCACCACCTGGCGCGAGCTGCGGGCCACGGGCGCCTGGTGGCACCGGACCTACGTCCGGGAGTTCCTGCCGCCGACCCGGCTCGACACCGTCGACTGACCCGTACGAGTCGACCGACCCGTGCGAGGAGGGACGCGGACACGCGCGCGCCCTCCGGCGGGTGGACGGAGGGCACGGGCGAAGCGAGTGAATCAGTCGGATCCGGCCTCGTGAGTCGGCGCGTGCCGGGGTCAGTCGATGCCGGGGAGGATGTGCGGCTCGGCGAGGTCGTCCTCGTATCCGGCGAGCCGGATCGGGGCCGAACGGGCCCACACTTCGAGGCTGCCGAGCCTGTCGGATGGTCCGGACCCTTCGCCATCATCAGCCGGACGCTGTTCCCGCTTCGTCAATTCTGGTGTCACCGCGCACTCCTTCGTGTCGCGAACCTATGAGGACATGAGCTGCCGTTCGGTCGCGGTGGCGCCGGTACTGGGGCGGGACCGCGGCCTTGGTACAGGCCTTGTCCCGGGTGGGCCTGAGGGGGTTTCGTGGATCCCTGTCGGCCGACCGTTCGCTCCAGGTTAACCAAATGAGCGCGTCCGCGCTCGATGGAACGCGTCACACTGGCAGTTTCCGGACACTCCGTGGGCATCCGGTCACCTCATGGTGCACCCTGCGGGGAGGCGGTGGGTAACCGTGCGATTACCCCCTGGTTACCACTTGGCGGGGGCGTAGTCCTTCAGGAAGCAGCCGTAGAGGTCCTCGCCCTGTTCGCCGCGGACGATCGGGTCGTAGACCCGGGCCGCGCCGTCGATCAGGTCGAGCGGGGCGTGGAAACCGGCCTCGGCGAGCCGCATCTTGTCGGGGTGCGGGCGCTCGTCGGTGATCCAGCCGGTGTCGACCGCGGTCATCAGGATGCGGTCGGACTCGAACATCTCCTGGGCGCTGGTGCGCGTGAGCATGTTGAGGGCGGCCTTGGCCATGTTGGTGTGCGGGTGCCCCGCGCCCTTGTAGCCCCGGCTGAACACGCCCTCCATCGCGGAGACGTTCACCACATAGGTGCGCCGGGCCGCGGAGGACGCCATCGACGACCGCAGCCGGCTGATCAGGATGAAGGGCGCGGTGGAGTTGCACAGCTGCACTTCGAGCAGCTCGACCGGGTCCACGTCGGACACGGTCTGGACCCAGCTGTTGGTGTCGTGCAGGTCGGGGACCAGGCCGCCGGCGTCGATCGCGGTGCCGGCGGCGATACGCTCCAGCGACGCCGAGCCGGTGACGAGCGCCAGGCCGGTGACCTCCTCGGCGGTCAGGCCGCCGTTGCGGGACGACGGCAGGGCGGCCATCGTCTCCACGGCGCCGCTGCCGAAGGTGCCGATGACCTCGGCGGTCGGCAGCTCGCCCGCGGGCAGCGGGGCGGACTCCGCGGCCACGAGTTCGCGGTACGCCCGCGGGGAGCGGCGCACGGTCTGCGCCGCGTTGTTGATCAGGATGTCCAGCGGGCCCTCGGCCGCGACGGAGTCGGCGAGCGCCACGACCTGCGCCGGGTCGCGCAGATCGATGCCGACGATCTTCAGCCGGTGGATCCACTCGTCGCTGTCCGGCATCGCCTTGAAGCGGCGGATCGCGTCCTTGGGGAAACGGGTGGTGACGGTGGTGTGGGCGCCGTCGCGCAGCAGCCGCAGCGCGATGTACATGCCGATCTTGGCCCGGCCGCCGGTGAGCAGCGCGCGCCGGCCGGTCAGGTCCGTGCGGGCGTCGCGCCGGGCGCGGTTCTCGGCGGCGCAGTCGCGGCACAGCTGGTGGTAGAAGGCGTCCACCTCGACGTACCGGGTCTTGCAGATGTAGCAGGACCGGGGGCGCTGCAGTACGCCCGCGATCTCACCGGCGGCGGAGGACGACGGCAGCAGGCCCTGCGTCTCGTCGTCGATGCGCTCGGCGGAGCCGGTCGCGGTGGCCTCGGTGACCGCCCTGTCGTGGGCGGTCTTGGCGGCCCTGCGCTCCTGACGGCGGCGCTGTTTCACGGTCCGGTAGAGGCCGGCCGTGGCGCGGCGGACGGTGATCGCGTCCGGGTGGTCGACGTCCAGCTTGTCGAGCTCCTCGAGGACGCTCAGGCAGACGGCCAGGCGCTCGGGGTCGATGCCCGGCCCGTACGCCTGGTTCTCTTCTGTCACCGTCATGGCCGCTGCCGTTCCTCGATCACTCGTTTGCCACGTTTCAAAAGCCGAACTTTACGTCAGAGCGGTGCCGTGCCGCCAAACGAGTCCGTCCCCAGGGTGGGGCCGCGGCCGTCCGCACCCGTCCCGGGACGTACGCCCGTACTCCATCGGCAGTACGAACGATCGCGTGCTCAGGGACGACGACGGGAACGATCACGGGCGGCATGGTGGGGACATGAGCTCCCTCGCCGTGTCCGTGCTGCTGTCCCTGGTCTCCGCGGTCGCCTACGCGGCCGGGGCGATCGCGCAGGAGCGCGTCGCCGCATCCGGCCCCGGGCGCCCGTACGCGCCGCCGCGCCGTGCCGCCTGGTGGCCGGCCGTGCTGCTGAACGGAGCGGGCGCGCTGCTGCACGTCGCGGCGCTGGCGTACGGCCCGCTGAGCCTGGTGCAACCGCTGGGTGCCCTGACGATCGTGTTTGCCCTGCCGCTGGCCGGGCTCTTCGCCGGGCGGCGGACGACGGAGGCCGCGTGGCGGGGCGCGATCATGGCGACGGCGGGGGTCGCGGGGCTGCTCGCGCTGACGGGGGAAGCGGGGTCGCGGTCGGTGGATGGCGGGGCGCGGCCCGCGCTGGCGGGGGTGAGCGCCGCGGTGGTGGTG
This sequence comes from Streptomyces sp. NPDC006368, assembly GCF_040612535.1. NCBI lineage: Bacteria > Bacillati > Actinomycetota > Actinomycetes > Kitasatosporales > Streptomycetaceae > Streptomyces > Streptomyces sp. NPDC006368. The sequence goes on along the minus strand of NZ_JBEXQK010000021.1, from coordinate 52,791 downwards.
GCGCTGTTCGTGGCGGCCCGGGGCGTGCGGCGGGCGGTGGCGCGCAGTGTGGTCCTGGCCGGTGGCGCGGGTGTGGCGTTCGGCATCGGGTCGGTGTTCACCAAGACGGTCGCCGTGGACTTCGTGGCGGGCGATCCGCTGGTCCAGTGGCCGGGCCTGCTGACGATCGCCGCCTTCGCGGCGGCGGGGCTGCTGTTGTCGCAGGCCTCGTACCGGGGCGCCGGTCTCGCTGCGCCCCTGGCGACGGTCACCGTGGTGAACCCGGTGGTGGCCGCCGCCGTGGGGCTGACCCTGTTCGGCGAGGAGTTCCGGTACGGCGTGCTGGGCACCGTGCTCGCGCTGGGGTGCGGGGTGGTGGCGGCGGGCGGCCTGATCCTGCTCACGGCGGTGCCGTCGGATGCGGCGCGCGCGCAGCCGGTGGATTCAGAGCCGTACGCCGCCCGACCGCAGATACGCGAGGGGGTCGATGTCGGAGCCGTACCCCGGCCCCGTGCGCACCTCGAAGTGGAGGTGCGGTCCCGTGCTGTTGCCGGTGGATCCTGAACGGGCGATCCGCTGGCCGCTGTTGACCCTCTGGCCCTCCTTCACGGTGAGCGCGGAGAGGTGGGCGTACTGGCTGTACCGGCCGTCGTCGTGCCGGATGACGATCTGGTAGCCGTACGCGCCGGCCCAGCCGGCGGAGACCACCCGCCCGTGTGCCACCGCCTTGACGGAGGTGCCGGTGGGGACCGGGAAGTCGACACCGGTGTGGTAGCCGCTGGACCAGGCGGAGCCGGCCCTGCCGTACGCGGTGCCGGTTCCGGCGTCGACGGGCGCACTGAAGCCCACGCGCTCCGGGGGCCGGACAGGGGCCGGCCTGGCGGCGGATCGTGCGGCGGGCTTGGGTGTGGTGACGGGCTTGGTGACGGGCTTGGGCTTGGTGGCGGCCGGTTCGGCCGCGGGCTTCGCGGCGGGTGCGGCAGGGGCCTTCGCGGCGGGTGCGGGGGGTCTGACGGACGGTCTGGCGGAGGGTCCAGCCGACGGCTTGGCCGCAGTCGTACGCAGCGTCAGCTTCTGCCCCGGCATGATGAGGTCGGGGTCGCCGCCGATGACCTCGCGGTTGGCGTCGTAGAGCCGCTGCCAACCGCCCCTGACCCTCTGCTCCTCGGCGATGCCGGAGAGGGAGTCGCCCCGCGACACCGTGTAACTCTCGCGCTGCGTGGGCACGGTGGTGGGCGTCGCCGGCGGTGTGGCCTTCCGGCTTCCGCCCGGTGCGATGGCGGGCGCGGCACCGCCCCGGGTGAGCCCGGCCTTCACCGAGCAGCTGGGCCAGGCGCGCGGGCCCTGCCCCTTGAGGACCTTCTCGGCGACGGCGATCTGTTCGTCCCTGGTGGCGAGGTCGGCGCGCGGCGCGTAGCGCGTGCCGCCGTACGCCTCCCAGGTGGACTGGGTGAACTGCAACCCGCCGAAAAAGCCGTTGCCGGTGTTGATCCGCCAGTTGTTGGTGGACTCGCAGGCCGCGACCTTCTCCCACACGTCCACGGACGCCGCGTGTGCCGCGCCGGCCCCGATGAGCGGGAGCGCCATCCCGGCACCGCCCGCCGTGACGGTGAGCGACGCCCGGTTGATGCGGCTCGGCTGATACCGGCGGTGTCGTCCGCGTACGGCCATGGGACCCATCCCCCCTTGCACAGTGCAACAGGCGCCCAAGCTAGAGGGAGCGACCGGCGGTGACAAGGGGGCACGCGTGGCACGACGGGGCGCTCAAAGACACATTCGGGCAAGGGGGTTGGACGAATCGGGGAATCTCCGGTGACCGGTGGGGCTTGATGATCGGTGAACGCCCCCCTCCTGTGGCGCGTATGCATACGGGTCGCGGGGCGGCACCTCGCTGTCGGCTACGGAACCCAGGAGTACAGGCATGAGTGGCACTGCGCAGATCGGCGTCACGGGGCTCGCGGTCATGGGCCGCAACCTCGCCCGCAATTTCGCCCGCAACGGCTTCACCGTGGCGGTGCACAACCGGACGTTCGCCCGGACCGAGGCGCTGGTCGAGGAGTTCGGCGGCGAGGGGACGTTCGTGGCGGCGAAGAGCGCCGAGGAGTTCGTCGCGGCGCTGGAGCGCCCGCGCCGACTGGTCATCATGGTCAAGGCCGGTGAGCCGACGGACGCGGTGATCGAGGAATTCGCTCCGCTGCTGGAACCGGGGGACGTCATCATCGACGGCGGCAACGCGCACGTCGCGGACACCCGGCGGCGCGAGAAGGAACTGCGGGAGCGCGGCCTGCACTTCGTGGGCGTCGGCATCTCGGGCGGCGAGGAGGGCGCCCTGCACGGGCCGAGCATCATGCCCGGCGGGTCGGCGGAGTCGTACGCGTCGCTCGGCCCGCTGCTGGAGAAGATCGCCGCGAAGGCGCCGGACGGCACGCCGTGCGTCACCCATGTAGGCCCCGACGGCGCGGGCCACTTCGTGAAGATGGTGCACAACGGCATCGAGTACGCCGACATGCAACTGATCGCCGAGGCGTACCACCTGCTGCGCGACGTCGCGGGCTACTCCCCCGCGAAGATCGCCGAGACGTTCCGTACCTGGAACGAGGGGCGCCTCGACTCGTATCTGATCGAGATCACGGCGGAGGTGCTCGCGCACACGGACGCCGCGACCGGACAGCCCTTCGTCGACGTCGTCGCCGACCGGGCCGAGCAGAAGGGCACCGGCCGCTGGACCGTACAGATCGCGCTTGATCTCGGAGTGCCGGTCTCGGGCATCGCCGAGGCGGTGTTCGCGCGTTCGCTCTCCGGGCACGCGGAGCTGCGCGAGGTGTCCCGCGGCCTGCCGGGACCGGCGGCGGCGCCCCTGGACGGAGCGGAGGCGGCGCGCTTCGCCGACCGGGTGGAGCAGGCGCTCTACGCGTCGAAGATCGTCTCGTACACGCAGGGGTTCCACCAGATCCGGGCGGGCAGCGAGGCGTACGGGTGGGACGTCGACCTGGGCGCGGTCGCCTCGCTGTGGCGGGCCGGTTGCATCATCCGGGCGGCGTTCCTGGACCGGATCCGCGAGGCGTACGACGCGCAGCCCGGGCTGGTGAGCCTGCTGGCGGACAAGGGGTTCGCGGAGGAGATCGGCGCGGCCCAGGACGACTGGCGGGCGGTCGTGGCGACCGCCGTGCGCCAGGGCGTGCCCACGCCGGGCTTCTCGGCGGCGCTCGCGCACTACGACGCGCTGCGTGCGCCCCGGCTGCCCGCCGCCCTCACGCAGGGGCAGCGGGACTTCTTCGGGGCGCACACCTACCGGCGGACGGACCGGGAGGGCTCGTTCCACACTCTCTGGGGCGGGGACCGCTCGGAGGTCGCCGGCTGAGCCGGCCGCCCGGCTCGGCTCAGCCCGGTGAGCGCGGTCGCTCGGGCCGGGGGCTCAGCTCACCGGGCGGGGTCAGCTCATCGGGCCGGGTTCCGGTTCCGGCCCGGGTACGGGGTCGGGGCCGGGGGGCTTGGGCACCGGGTCGGGGACGGGGCCCGGGGGCGGGCCGGGCGGCGGCGGCCCCGGATGCGGGGGCGCGGGCGGTACGGGGTCGGGGACGGGACCGGGCTCGGGGCCCGGAGGGCCGGGCTGCGGTACGGGCGTCGGCGGTACCGGGTCCGGGGGGCCCGGGGTCGGCGGGCCGGGCGGCGGGGTCGGCGCGGGCGGTACGGGGTCGGGGGTCGGCGGGCTCGTCATGGCACTCCCCTCGGTGGATCGGTGGGCCTCTCCAGGCTCTCGCGCTGCGCCTTCCCTCGCGCGGCGGGATCACTCATCGGGGTGTGGCGGCGCCGGAAGTCGCGGCGGCGACGGCCGCCGCGAGGCCGGGGCGGGGGCTGGAGAGCACCGGGATCGCGGTGCGCGCGCGGGCGGCGGCGTCCGCCATGGACGCCTGGGCCAGCACGATCACATCGGCGTCCCGCACGCCGTCGACGGCGGCGACCACGGCCGCGAGGTAGCCGTCCCGGTCGCCCGTCTCGAACAGCGCCCAGGCTCCGTCCACGAGCAGGCTGCGGATGTACGGCGCGCGGCCGTGCGCCGCACCGCGGATGAGGTCGACCGTGGGCTCCACGGTGCCTTCGAGCGCGGCGACCACGACGACGCGGCGCTCGCGGGCGGCAGCGGCGGCCATCGGCCGGTCCACGCGCAGCACGGGCACGCCGGCCGGTACCCGCTCGGCGACGGCGCCGATGGTGGAGCAGGTGCACAGCACGGCGCCCGCCCCGTCGGCGACGGCCCGGGCGACCGCCGTCCCGACCGCGTCGGCCACGGACTCGGGGCCCGCCGTCCTGGCGCGCTCCAGCAGGGACGCGTCGACGGTGTGGCGCAACTCGAACCCCGGGTGGTGCGCGTCGCGCAGCGCGTCGAACACCGGAACGTGGACGGGTGAGGTGTGGAGCAGCGCCAGCGCGGGTGTCACGCGCGCGCCGCGGGAACGGCGTGCGGGCTGCGCGCGGTGTCGCTGCCGGGCACCGGCGCGGACGCGTCGGATCCCAGCTCCACGACGCGGTTCGCGGCGTCGACGTGGACGACGCGCGGGACGAGGGAGCGCGCCTCGGCGTCGTCGACCTGGGCGTAGCTGATGAGAATGACCAGGTCACCGGGGTGCACGAGGTGAGCCGCCGCGCCGTTGATGCCGATGACGCCGGAGCCGCGCTCGCCCTCGATGACGTACGTCTCCAGCCGGGCGCCGTTGTCGATGTCGACGATGTGCACGAGCTCGCCGGGCAGCAGGTCGGCCGCCTCCATGAGGTCGGCGTCGACGGTGACCGATCCCACATAGTGCAGGTCGGCCTGCGTCACGGTGGCCCGGTGGATCTTGGACTTGAACATGGTACGCAGCATCGAGGCACTCCTGGACATAGGCTCCCTGCCTGCGTTTTTGCAGGTCAAGTGCTGTTTCCCTACCCTACAACGAGTCGCGTGTTCGGTCAGCTTTCACCAGGTTTTTGAGGACTGATGCTGACCAATTGCTGACTTTTCTGACGCATCGTCAGGTGATTACAGGGGGCTTCGTCCGCCCTGCCGAGCTCCACCATGACGACTGCACAAGCCTACGCAGCACCCTCCGAACGGCGTCCGTGATCACCGTCACTCTGGCGGTGTGGGCGGCGGTCAGGAGCGAGCGCGGCGACCAGAAGGCTGCGCACCGCCATGGGTCAGCTGGCCCATGGCCCCTCTATTCCGCCGCCTCAGAGGGAGTGGCCCGCAGTTCAACAAGGAATCTGAGGTGCCGAAGCGGCGCGGCAACATAGCAGCGGACCGCCGGTTACCCAAACCGGCGATTCCCATGACCATGGCGAGAGCTCGTCCGGTGACTCTTGGCGGTGGCACAGGACGGGCGTCAAGGACGTTTGGAATTCGGCCAGAGCAGAGCACGAGCCGATGCCGCGATCATGCTCAGGCCAGCCTTAAGGAGCCATTTTGCCCGTGGAACCGCAGCCGCACCCAGACGAGACCCGCCCCGATAACAACTCGTCGAGCAGGCGCCGGAGCATCGAGCCCGTCCTTATGGACACCACTTCCGAGGTCGCCGCGATGCTCAACATGTCTACGAGCTGGGTCTATAGGGAGGCATCAAAACTGGGCTTGAAGGGCTACAAGCTCGGCCGGGGCAGGAACGCCAAGGTCCTGTACAAAAGGGCTGAGATCTTCAAATGGCTAGAGCAGCAGAAGATCCACTAAAGGCCGAGCCCGGCCCCCGTCTGAGAGCCCTGCATCACCATCGCGAGCGGCGCGGGAGCTTAAGTTGGCGGTTAACCCCGACTCATCTCGCGCTGGGGTTAAACGTCAAGGTCACAGTAGGTACGAGAAGCGCAGTGCCCCGCCCTCCTCGCGGTAGCGGCCCCGGCCGCGCTTGCCGTAGGGGTTGGGGAGCATGTGGATGGCCACCTTGTGAGGGGTGAGGGCGTGGGTGACCACTAGGAGGCGCCAGCGGTCGTTGCCCGAGTGCTGGCGGGCCGCGCGGACCTCGCTCTCCCCCAGCTCGAAGCGGCCGCCTTCGCCCCCGGTCGCCTTCACCTCATACAGGTAGGGCCGGCTGCCGGAGCCGACCCGGAAGTCGAAGCCGAGGCCGTCGTCGCCGGACGTGCCGGGGAAGGCTTTGCGGCGGTTGCTCGACACCCAGCCGCTCTCGTCCATGCGGTCCGGGTAGCGCGCACACAGGAACTGGTACGCGTACCACTCGCCCACGTACCCGATGGCCTCTCGCTGGGCCGTGGTCAGCCCGCTGTCCGTGCCGCCCCCGTACCGCCACCCGCGAGTGCGACCGGTGGCCTGGGTGCGCCCGGTCTGGGGACGGGGGTCCGTGAAGCGGAGCGCCCCGGCGGCGGTGATGCCCGGCGCCGAACCGCTCTGCAGGACCCGGTCGAGTTCGCGGGTGAGGGCGGTGTAGTCGCCCGAGTACACGTCGAAGTCGCGGCCGCCGACGGAGATCGACCGCCGTTTGCGCTCCCGTTCGCGGCGCTCGTGTTCTGCCGCGTTGCGCACCCGGTCCAGGTCGGCCTCGGACAGCCCGTGCCGGCCGGGATCCGTCGCCACCGCCATCCCGTCGGGCCACTGGCCGAGGGCCGCCAGCCAGCCGACGATATCGGTGGGCGACAAGGGTCGGAAGTCCAGCGCGCCCGCGGCCTCCAGCCGCGCGGTGACCTCCTCGGCGGGCTCGGCTCCGGTCAGGGCCGCGGGCAACGGGTGTCCGGCCGCCCTGACCAGGACCGCGAGGTCGGCGGCCAGGCCGGTGATCGTACGGAGGTTCGCGCCGCGTACCTGGTCGGGGGCGGGCAGGCGTTCGCCCGACCCGGGCAACGGCACCGGGCGGCCCAGGCGCAGCGCCAGCTGCTCCTCCACGTGCGTCTCCAGGCTCCCCGCGTCGGCCGTGTCCACGGTGTACGCCCATCCCTCCGGCGCGGTGATCCAGTCCAGGGCCCGGACCGAGGGCCAGTCGGGCATCGGACGGCGCGCGTCGAAGTCCTCCAGCACCGCCCAGCGCAGCCGGTTCAACAGGTCCTTCTTGCGCAGGTCCAGGTAGGTGCGGAGCGCCTCCTCGTGCTCGTCGGCGTGGCTGACCGGTTCCAGGGGCGGGCCCATCGCGCGCAGGGTGTCGTTCAGCTCGGCGAATCCGATGCCCAGGTCGCGCCGCAGTTCGTCCGTACCGCGGGCCGCGCGGGCCCTGGCGATGAACTCCGACACGGGGACCGGGAACTCGGCGGCGTGCTCCTCGAGGTGGGCCTGGAATTCCCGGGTGTCGCCCGGCGGCGGCAGCAACAGCGAGTTCGCCGCCTCCGAGCCGAGCAGGTGGAAGAGGAAGGGCCGGCAGCGCTCCAGGACGACGCCGATGGCCCCGTCGATCCGGCGGCTCGTCTCCTCGACCTGGTGGACCGTGACTTCCAGGGCGTCGGCGAGTTCTTCATGGCCCGGGTCGCGCAGGTCGGCGTGGCGGGAGGCGAGCTGGTGGGCGGCGAGGCGCAGTCGGCCACCGAACTCCCGCCGCCCCAGCAGCTCGGCGACGGCCACCACGATGCGAGTGGTCTCGGTCCAGCCCGGCTCGCCTATCGGGGCGAGGACGAGCGGATATTTCGGATCGGGCAGCGGCAGCACTCCGGCGAGGCGGCCCGGCAATGTCACGGGCCGACCGTCGAGCTCGATGTCCCAGGAGCGGTAGCGGTACAGACGTACGCTCCGGACCAGGGACGTCAGCTCGCTCAGCTCCGCCTCGCTCGCCCTGGGGCCGCGCGCCAGGTGGTCGGAGAGGACGCCCACGGCCAGCGTGAGCCAGGGCAGCTGCTGGACCAGTGGCTCTCCCATGGCCGCGGGGTCCACCCGTGCCCCGTCCACGGTCACTGTGAACATCAGGTCGTCGGTGTGCCGGACGGTGGCGGTGTGGTCGTCCGCCAGCAGCTCGGCGGCCGCCGCCGAGACACCCGGAAGGGTCAGCAGGGGGCGCCCCGTCTCCCGTACCAGCAGGGCTGTCAGACCGTCGCGTTCACCACTGACGTAGAGCACGGTCTCGGCATCGCTATCGCCATCGCTCTCCCCGCCGTCCAGGTCGGACAGCGGCACGCCGATCAGCCGGTCCCCGGACTCGGCGAGCAGACTGGCGCCCTCGGGCAGCGAGGGATGAGGCTGCCGCACGAGGTGCCTCCAGGCGCGTTCGTTGGCGCGCTGCGCGGCGGGCCGGTCCTCGGCCCCCAACGCGCCCTCCGCCGCGAGCCGTCCCAGCGCGGCGATGGCGCGGTCGCTGTCCCGGGGGTCGTCCCAGGTCGGCAGCCCCATCTCCCGCAGGCGGTCGCCCGCCTTCCCGCGTTCCAGGAGGTGGCGCAGCCGATGGTCGACGGTCGGTGCGTACGAGGGCTCCTCCTCGAGCCCGGGCGGGCAGTGCCAGGCGTCGGCCGGCCGGACGAACCGGACGGCCCGGTCGCGGCCCCGCACCGGGAGCCACGGCTGCTCCCGGACGAAGGCGTCGAGCGGGGTCGGCACCCGTTCCGTGTCCGGGGAACTCTGGCTGCCGGCACTGGTCCAGACGCTGGTGAACCTCGTGTCGTTCCAGTCGGCTAGGCCGTGCAGGACGAGTCGTGCATACGCCAGCCGGGCCTCTTGGCCGAGGCGTCCGACGATGTCCTGGCCGGGGAGCCGCCAGGCGGGGGTTCCCCGGTACGGCGTCCGAGGGTAGTAGGCACGGGACCAGTTGCGGATGTACGGCTCCCACTGCTCCTGCACCTCGGCCGGCACCTTCGCCATGCGGACCAGGTGCCGAGCGGTGAGCTCCCGGCCCTGGTCCACCCAGCTCACGGCGTCGGGGGACCTGACCGGGACCAGCCCGTCGGCCACCCCGGCCTCCCTCAGGAACGCCCGCCACTCCTCAGCCGTGGTCGCGCCCCCCTTGGCGAACTCCTCGGGCGCGGCGATGAGGCGTCCGGCGATCGCCTTGAGGCTCTTCGACACGTCCTGCCCGGCGGCGACCACCGCCACCAGGTCCTCACCGACGGATCCGCGGCCCCAGCCCCGGCCGAAGACGGCGCTGCTCGCCCTGATCATCCGCCCGTCCGCCGACGGTACGTACAGTCCGAGCGAGGAGACCTCCGTGCCGTCCAGCGAACGCCGAGGCTGCCACAGTCGGAAGACGAACCGCAGGGTCCGGAGCCGCAGTCGGAGATCGGTGCTCGTGCTGAGTTGCTGCCGTGCGTGCTCCAGCAGGCCCTTCGTGTCGTACGGCCGGACGAGCCCTTCCTCTTCAAGGAAGACACGGGCGGACCGCCCGCGCGTACGCTCGCCGCGGTCCTGCCAGACCAGCCCCGGGTGCAGGCAGAACAACCGCCTGCCGAGCAGGGAGGGGACGGTCGGGCCCTCGGCGCGGTTCGCCTCCGTGCGCACCGGCTGGAAGAACGCCTCCCGACGGGCACCCTGACCGGTCGGCTTGCCCTGTGCACGTGTACGCGTGGCCGCACCCACCCTGTCGGGGGGACGGTTGGTGTGCCGCAGTGTGCAGTCCTCCGCGAGCAGCAGCTGCCTGCCCTGCAGGACGTGCCCGTCGTCCTCGAAGAGGGCGGCCAGGTCCTCGTACAGCGCGCTCCACTGCTCGGGGAACTCACCGGACCGGAGGGGTGGAAGGGACCCGACGATCCGCTCCACGTGGTCGGCGAGGAGCTCAGGGGTCGGCTCCCACGGGCACGCGAGGGCGCGGCACAGGGTGGCCAGCCGTTTCAGTCGGTCGCCGCCGATCCCGGGGTCCGCCACCACGATCCCGGCCTCGTGCGCGCGGTGTGCCGTGAGGACCGTCAGGTCGAGGTCAGGCCACAGGGCCGCGCCCTGGGGCGGCGCCCAGCCCGCCTCTGGCGGGGCGCCGTCCGCGGCAAGGACGGGCACGAGCGGTACGTCGGCCAGTTCGTTCCCATGCACGCGCAGTGCCGCCGCGCGGAACCGCCCCACCGAGTCCCTCTTGTTCTCCCAGCTCACCAGGTCCACGGCCAGCTGCCGCATCGACGGTTCGGGCGACGCACGCAATGCCGCGGCGGCCGCCAGACAGGTCTCGGCGACCGCGTCGAGCAGCAGCACGTTGAGGGGGTTGTCGGAGGGGATCCCGGTGCGGTCGAACTTGGTGAAGAACGGGGCGTTCGCGTGCCCAGGGAAGGGCGCGGCCTGGTCCTCGCCCATCGGCAGGAAGGTGTAGATCTGCCCGTGCAGCGGTCGGCGCGGGGCGGGCAGCGGGAGCGCGACCTCGACGACGGCGGACCGCTTCCACTCCTGCCACGTGTCGTCGAGGAGCCCGGAACCCACGGCCTCGGCGAGCGTGCTGTTCAGCCGTTCCTTCTCGACGGTGCTTCGGGCCACGAGGAAGGTGCCGGACGGCCCCAGGTCCACGGTCGCGCAGGAGACGGGGAGCCCGTGCCCGGCGTCGTCCTGCGCCACAGCGAAGCGCTCCTCGGAGCGGGTCAGCTCGTGCCGCTCGTGCGTCTCTCGGAGGTCGTCAGACTCCTTCGCTTCGCCTGTCTCGCCACCGGCGGCCCGCCGTTCCAGCGTCAGGTCGGCAAGCCGGTCGAGGAACAGCATGACGGGTACTTTCGCCCCCGCGAGTTCGCGCATCCGCAACCGGACCTCGGCCCGGGCGGCCTCGCTCAGCAAGGGCAGCCGGACGACGGTGACGTACCCCTGGGCGGCGAGCTGCCGACAGGTCGCGGGCACGTCGTCCAGCGGCAGGGGTGCCTGCAGCGGCGGATACATGGCGGCCACCTCGTGGGCGTTGTCCTCGCCGGCGAGGAACTCCTCGACGTCGGCCCTCTGCGCGAAGCGGAAGCAGTACCCGTCCAGTTCCGCGCCGGGCGGCCTGTCGGGGTCCGCGCTGTAGATCTCCGGCGCGTCGCTGATCAACAGGATGCTGCGGAACCCGACGCCCTTGTTCCCGATGCCCTCGCCGACCTCCTTCGAGCTCTGCGCGAGCTCGCAGATCTGCTTGACGTTGTGCCAGGTGAAGGGCGTGCCGCCGTTGGCGACGTACAACGTCCCCCACTCGCCCTCCGCCTCGTCCAGAAGGACGTGGACCCGTCCGTCGCCGCGGTCCCTCGGATGCGCGTCGTAGCCGTTCTGCAGCAACTCGAAGAGCGAGCGGCCGGCGTACTCCCGCGCGCTCGTGTACGACACGGCGTTCACCTGCCGTGCCATGCGCAGGACTTGCTCCGACCGGGCCCCCTCCAGCACCGACTGGCCGTACTCCCGCAGCTGCTCGGCCCGGGCGTTCCTCGCCATGGTTCTCCCCTCACCTCAGCGTGATGAGGACGGTATCCCGCCGCACTGACATCGGGGGCGCGAGGACCACCGTGTGGAGGGCGGCTCGGAGCTGAGCTTGACGTGTTGGTCCGCCGTCGAACGGGGCTCTAACTTGTTCAGGGTTTCCCCTGTCCACGGTGTGTCCGTGAGGCCGGGGCCTGATCCTGAGAGGAGATCGGCGCGGCGCGTGGAGGCCGGATCATGGAACGGGTCGAGCACGGGATTCAACGAGACGTGTTCGTGTTCCGCCACACCTTCGGCCAGCGCCTGGGCAAACATCAGAGGCCCGCCGCCCGGTATGACGTCGGACGAGTCCGATAACCGACCCGCACACCACAAGGTCGTCACCAAGCCCTGGCGCACTGGATAAACGTCAAGCTGCAACGTTGTCCCGTAACTGCTGGTCGTCACTGGGGCGCGTCGCGCCGGTCCCGGATGTACCAGTCGAGCCGTGTGCCGTCGTTGCTGTGCGGCTGTTTGCCGGGTTGAATCCTGCCCGCTGCGCGACTGCACCGGATGCAGGGTTCTCCCGATCGACCCGGATCACCGCCTCCTCCCTGTCCTCAGTGGTCGCGTATGGGACGCCAGGAGGACCGCGCGACTTACCAGGCCGTGCGAATCGCGGGTAAATCGTTCCCCGCGAGCGCCCTGTCGGCACACACATGGATACCGAAGGCGCTGAGTGCACCGGCAGTACCCCCACTGTTCCTCAGACCACCAAGTCGCCATCGCCCGCCGCCTCGTCCTAGGCCCCAAGGCCATAGCGGCTGAACGGCGCAGTCAGCTGACCAAGCGCGCGCCCATCTATTGCTGATCCGCGGTGAGCAAACGGCTTCACCAGGTGCAGCCGCGCCGCCCCTCGCAGCCGGAGGCACCGAGTGATGAGTGCCTCCCGGTACGACCTTGCGCGACAGCAGCCCTTTGCGCCCGCTCAGGCGGCCACGTCACGTCGGGCTACCAGTCTCGATTCCGGAGGATGCCCCGAGTCAGCGTTCGGCGGCGTCCCTCCAGTAGTCCTTCAGCATCTCGCTGGGCCACGAGGGCTGGGAGACCGTGCCGCGCGGCAGGAACTCTTCGAAGACCGCCACCAGGTCCACCACCAGGGTGCCATCGTCGGCATCGAGGTCGGTGACGTGCAGGTCCCGTCCGTCGACGCGGAGCAGTCTGGGGAACGAGGTCGCGAGCCGGGCCGGACGTCGGTGGTTGTGGTGCACGAAGGTTCCCGTGGCCGGCCACTCCGGGTTGTCCCGCGGGCTGCGCGCGTGGAGAGCGACGTCCTCGGGGGAACCGAAGTTGAAGAACCAGGTGACCTGGAGATGGGAGAACTCCTCGATCCCCTGCAGCGTCTCCTCCGGGTACCCCGGGCGCAGCCGAATGATCGACTCCACACCGCCCTTGAAGTCGTCGAGCCGCCCCTTGTGGCCTCCGACCACCTCGGCGATCACCGGCACCTCGATGGACTTCGTGGACACGGGTTCCCCCTTCTCCGCTCGCGGCACGGCAAGGCGGTCAACCACAGCATGCCCGCCTTCACCACCATGGCACCGTCAGGCTACTCGTTCGAGTACGGCCTTGGCGCGCTCGTCGATCTCCGCCGCCACGCTGATTCCCCGATTGCGGAAGGGGGACAGCACTCGGCGCATGTTCACGGCTGCCTCGCGTGTTCTGCCCGACTGCACGCCTTCCATCGCGTCCAGGGCCTGTGCCCACGTGTGGCACGCGGCCTCCACGTTCCCCTGACGTGCCTGCACAGGCCCATGTAGCCCAACGTCACCGCGTGGGTCCGGCTGAAGGTGTCGGCCTTCCTGGTCAACACGCTGTTGTTGAACTCTCTAAGCGCTCCGTCGAGATCGCCAAGCGTCCACAGGGTGCGGGCGGTCTCATGGGCCAGGGAAGCCCGTTGGAAGAACCACACCCGACTCGGATCCTCGTCGCCGACGTCCGCCGCAGCAAGGTCGTCCTCGGCCCGGAGAAGCGCTGCAATCGCGGCCCGCTTTTGCCCGTCGGCGGCCAGGCTGCGTGCCTGCACCACTCCGAGCAGCGCCCTCTCGCGGGGGGTCGCCAGGGTGTACCGCTTGCGTGCCACGGAGGCCGTGGCGAGTTCGACGGCAAACCGTGGGTGGCCGAGGTCCGTTGCCTGGTGAGCCATCGCCCGCAGGATGTGGCCGGCAAGCGGAGCGTCGTCCGCTTCCGCCGCGAGCTTCAGGGCCAGCGTGAAGTAGCGCCGCGCGGACTCGTGGTGGGAGGCGTCGAAGCTCATCCAGCCGGCGACGTACACCGCCTCGGCGGCAGCGGCGAGAAGGGCACGACGAGTGTCGTCACTGGTGAACACTCCACCGATGTACCTGGCGACGTCATCGACGAGGTACTGGTACAGGGCCGTACGGCCGTCCATGCCGCCGTGGCGCTGGTCTCTTCGAGAGAAGAACTCCGTCATCTCACGGACGGCACTGACTTCTGCGACCCCGATTCTGCGGCTCGTCGCCGGGGGGCGGGACTTCGCCCGCTGAGGTGCCTCGTCCCACCACTGCTGTCCGGGCAGGGTCAAGCCGCCCACCGAGTAGGCGGCGCCGGCCAACAGTCGGCGGCGTTCGAGGTCCACGTCGCTTCTCCCAAGGTCTACCAGCGCAGTCAGCGTATCGACGTTCCACTCCGAAGCCGTCACTTCACCCGTGTCCGGCACGGAGAGCCCGATCTCAGCAGGAGTGATGGGGCGTTGGAGCCGCCGGGACAACGTCTCGCACAAGATAAGGGGCGCTCTGCCCGAGGGCTGTGTTCCCGCCACCCACATGGCGATGTGCGAGCGGCTGGTGCCCAGCAGTTCTTGCGCTCCTACCTCGGCCGCGACCCTCACGAAGGCAGCCGCCACCTTTGGCTGCGACCAGCCTGTTTCCGCGATCGCGTCGGCCAGCTTCACGTTCCGCTCGCGCGCCATCGTCTACCTCGGTTCACCAAAACGATCTTTGACGGGTTTGACGGCCCCGGCAGCCCTCCGGAGATACCGCCGCGATGTGATCCGCGGTTCGCTCGTGGTCAACGAAACCACCAACTGCCCTTGTCCGGGAGGAAACCGGTGAAGAACAGCCACACGACTGGCGCCGATGCCCGGACCGCTTGGGGCGACGGGCGCGCACCCGCCCCGACGTCCGAATGACGGCACTTCGACCATCCCCCGCCGATGGCCCTGCTCGTGCACGACCTCCGCCGCTTCGACCGCTCCGACAAATCCGCCGATCGAGTCCTCCGCGGGCTCAAGCACCAGTTGTGAGAAGGCGAACATGGACCGAATCGAAAGCCTGGGCAACGTAATCAGCGCTCCTGAACACCAGAAGAGCCTGACGCTCGCCGCCGATGACAGGGCTCCGGGCAGGGCACGATCCTTCACCCGCCAGGCGCTGACGGCGTGGGGGGTGGAAGACGTTCTGGACCAGGCCGAGCTGATCGTCAGCGAGCTCACCACCAACGCCGAGCGGCATGGCTGAACTCCCGACGCCGACCGAGTCCTTCTGCCCAGAACGGACGGCGAACCCGTCGATGAGATCACGCTGACGCTCGCCCTTCAGGTCGGCGTTGTGGGGATCGAGGTCGAAGACAACTCCCCGGAGCCCCCGGTGCCTCAGATTGCCTCGCTCTACGCCACCAGCGGGCGGGGCCTGCACCTCGTGTCTGCGACGGCTGACGCCTGGACTGCCTGCCCCACGGAAGACGGACGCGGCAAGAGGGTGATCGCCCTCGTGAGGCGCCCCGAGTCGCCCATCACCTCCTGATCAATTCCCCTTGGAGACCCGTGATGCCATCCCGGTTTACGCCCTCGCCCATGCCGCTCTCCGGCGGAACGAGGCTGGGCTTCGACACCGAAGCCGTACGTGTGCTGCTGCTCGACCTGGACGGCGTGCTCATCGACACCCGCCCAGTCATGGAAAGCGCGTGGCGCCAGGTCCGTGAAGACCACTGCCTGGACGTGCCATTCGAGGAGTACAAGCGCCACCTGGGTCGGCCCTTCGCCGACATCATGGAGCAGCTCGGGCTCGCTGACGCCGAGCCGATCCACCAGACCTACTCGAAGGCATCGACGGACGCCTCTCACCTCGCCCGACAGTTCGACGGCGTCGCGGAGGTCCTGCACGCCTTCGCCGCTGCCGATTGGCGGATGGGGATCGTCACGTCCAAGCCGTTGGACCGAGCCACTCCTCTGCTGGCCCAGCTCGGCGTCCCGTTCGCCACGGTGCGCACTCCGAACGGGGTGGGGCGGGGCAAACCCGCACCGGACCCGATCATGCTCGCCCTGATCGACCTCGGCGCCGACCCGGCCGACGCGCTGTACGTCGGGGACATGGCAGTCGACCAGGAGGCGGCCCGCCGCGCCGGCGTCTCGTACGTGCACGCGGGCTGGGGCTACGGCACCCCGAGCTCCCCGGCCCCCTTCGTCGCCGAATCGCCGAAGGACCTGCTGCGGCTCGTGGACACCGGCCCGCTCCCCGAAGGGAGCCTGGTATGACGCCGCCAGCACGGAGCCTGGACGGCGGAGTCGGTCGCATGGCCTGCGCTGCACAGCCGCGACATCGTCGTTATGGGTGAACGGGATCTCCCTCTCGCGAAGGCGTGGGTGCGCCACCCTGCCGCCGAGGTCCACGTTCTGGGCCAGCCCCGCTTCGACGCGCTCGCCGCCCTCAGCCACGGCCGCTTCCAGCCCGGCCTGCACGACATGCCCGCACCCGATCGCCAGGCCATCGCCAGGACCTGGCTCGACTCCTCCAACAGGTGATCCCATGCCCCCGTCCCTCGACCACATCCGCGCCACCGCAGAGGCGTACCTCGACCGCTACCCGGACGAGCGGACGTCCTGACCGCGCTCTTGGCCGCTTTCGACGGCGAGGACGATCCGACCAGCCGCAAGACGTTCCCCACGCACGTCACGTGCAGCGCCATCGTCATCGACGCCGGCGACCGGGTGCTGCACATCCACCACAACGTGACGGGCAAGGCCCTCGCGCCCGGCGGCCACAACGAGCCGGGCGACCAGGACCTGCCCGGTGCCGCTCTACGTGAACTATTCGAGGAGACCGGTATCCCTCGTGACGCCGTCGTCCCCCTCCCGGGCTTGAGACCGTGCCGTTGGACATCGACGTGCACGACATCGCCGCGAACGCCGCGAAGGGCGAGCCGGCCCACCAGCACGTGGACTTCCGCTGGGCCTTCGTCCTCCGGACCCAACACACCGTGACACTCCAGGCCGAAGAGGTCGGCGGTTACGAGTGGCGCTCCTTCGAGGATGCCGCATCGCCGACCGTCCGCGCCAAGCTGGCCCTCCTCCCCCGCCCCACCCGTTCCTGACACCCACCAACGGGAGTACGCCGTGGCTGCCACCACCGCCGCACCGCCGAGCACCGCGCCCCGACGCCACATAGCCGTCATCCCGTGTCGCTGGGGAGCCTCCCGCTTTCCGGGGAAGCCCCTGGCACAGCTCGGGGACAAGCCGCTGCTGTGGCACGTCCACCAGCGCTGCCTGGAAGCGAAGCGCCTCGATGGCGTGGTAGTCGCCACCGACGACGAACGCATCGAGGCGGCGTGCCAGGAACTGGGCATCGAGTGGGTGCGCACCGGGGACACCTCACCGGCACCGATCGCGTCGCAGAGTGCGCGGAGCGCCTGCCCGCCGGTGCGTACATCAACGTCCAAGGCGACGAGCCGTTCATCTCGCCCGTCGCGATCGAGGCCGTTTCGGAAGCCCTGGAACACCTGGTGCCGGGAACGCTCGCGGTGAACGCGTATACGGAGCTGGACGACGTCGGTGCCGTCCTGAACCACAACGTCGTCAAGGTCGTCGTGGACGCCGAGAGCAATGCCCTGTTGTTCTCCCGGCAGCCGATCCCCTACCCGCGCGGGGACCGCCCGAAGTACCTGCGGCAGCTCGGACTCTACGGCTTCACCGGAACGGCCCTCAGCCTGTTCCGGCACCTCCCGCAGGGGCCGCTGGAGCGCACCGAAGGCGTGGAGATGCTGCGCTTCGTCGAACACGGCCACGGTGTACGGATGCTCCGCGTCATAGACGACGGTCTCGCGGTCGACACACCGGAGGACCTCGCGAGGGCCAGCATGCTCCTACACTCCCAGCCGGTCCGATGACTGGCCAGTCGCCGCTGCTCCTTGTGCCCGCAGGAAGACGTTGCCGGTCCGTCACGGCAGCCCTGGGCGCGGGGCCCCGAAAACCCAAGCGTCACGCGCGTACCCAACATCGGCGTGTCGGCCACCGGTCGATCGGTGGGCCTCCGGGCCGAACAAGGATCCGTGGGCCCTACATGCGACGTCGAGCGCTCCATCTCGGGGTTCCGGCAACGGCTCAAACACGCGTGTTCGATATCGGGGTCCACCTCGTTGACCTCGATGTCGTCGTACAAGGCCCACAGATCAGGGATGGAGGACCGCAGTTGAGCACAGCAGGCACACGCGAGTTCAACCAGGACGGCAAAGCTTCTCCTCCGCTGCCAGCGAGGATCCAGTGCACGCGGCAGTACTCCGCTAACTCCCTCGCTCCGGCCTCCCTCCGCAAGCGCTGCGCCCAGGTGCCGAAGGTGCCGCACCGCATCATCGGGATGTCCTGGCGTATCGACAGCCCGGATACGAGGTGGGTGGCATGAGCGAGCCGACCGATGCGGCATCCAACAACGTTCCCGGACCGCGGTCCGCCCCGCTACCCCTGCCGCCGACGGCTGTGTCCGCCGGCCCGGAGGACGGCGACATGACCGATGCGATGGAAGAGGCGTACTGGTCCGTCCACGACGGCGCCGCCGCCAGCGCCACGGTGCGCCAGGTTCTGGCACGCCTGCCCAGGATCACCACCCTCATCGGGCGGCTCGCCTGGCAGGCGGACCGCGCGTCCACCGTCACGGCCGTCGTCTGCCAGCTGGCCTCGGCCGCGATGGCCGCCTTCGGGCTGATCGCCTCGGTCGGAGTCCTCCAGCACCTGTTCGCCCAGGGCCCCACGCCCGATCGCGTACGCGCGGCCATCCCGCAGATCCTCCTCGTCGCGGGTTTCCTCGCCGCCCGTGCCCTGCTGGAGGCCGCCGTCTCGCTGGCCCAGGCACGCGTCACGCCCAGGATCCGCACCGCGCTGGAGTGCGAGTTCCTGAGCCTCACCGCGCACGTACGGCTCGAGGCCGTCGAGGACGCCGACTGGCACGACGAGGTGCACCGCGCCAACGACCGCGGCCTCTTCTACGCCCGGATGATCGTCGGGCAGGTCGTCTCCCTGGCCTCCGCGGCCCTCGGCCTCATCGGCACCGCCGGCGTCCTGAGCATCCTCCACCCGGCCCTGCTCCCGCTGTTGCTGCTGTCCGTCCTGCCGGTGGGGGCTGCCGCCGTGCACAGCGCGCGGGCCCGCTTCCACTCCTTCAAGCGCTGGAACGCGCTGCAACGCCGCGTCCGGGTCTTCTCCTGGCTGCTGCTCGACGTGGACGCGGCCGCGGAGCTGCGCTCCGACACCGCCCAGGACGCCCTGCTGGACGAGCACCGCCGCCTGACCGTCAAGATCGCCGAAGAGGACACCCGCCTGGGTGTGAACGCCGCCCTGATCAACCTCGCCGGCCGCGCGGTCGGCGGAGTCGGCACCGGCATCACCTACGCCGCGCTCGCCGCCATGCTGATCGCCGGGTGGCTCCCCCTCGCCGCAGGGGCCGGCGCCGTCCTGGCCATCCAGTCCGGACGGTCCTCCCTCACCCAGCTCATCGAGATCGCCCACCTCGTCTACGAGCACGCCCTGTGGGTCGACGACCTCCTCGCCGTCCAGGAGAGCAGCCGCCGCCTCCTGCCCCGCGCGGCCGGCGCACGGGCACCGGAGAAGGTGCGGGAAATCGCCGTCCAGGACGTCCACTTCACCTACCCCGGCAAGGACACCCCGGCGCTCGACGGCGTCTCCTTCACCCTCCGCGCCGGGGAGACGGTGGCGTTCGTCGGCCTCAACGGATCGGGGAAGTCGACCTGCGCCAAGGTGCTGGCCGGTCTGTACGAGCCGCAGAAGGGCAGCGTGAGCTGGGACGGCATCGATGTACGGGAGATGGACGCCAAGTCGGTGCACCGGCAGGTCGCCTGTGTGCTGCAGGACCCGGTGCGGTTCCCCTTCAGCGCGCTGTCGAACATCACCGCCGGAACCGGCACCCTCACCGAGGCCGAGCCCCAGCGGGCCATGGCCGCCGCGCGGGCCGCGGGGGCCGACGGGGTCATCGCCACGCTTCCCGCCCAGTGGAGGACGCTGCTGTCCAAGCGGTTCAAGGGCGGGCAACAGCTTTCCGGCGGTCAGTGGGCGAAGATCGCCGTCGCCCGGGGCCTGTACAAGGCGGCGCCGCTGCTGCTCCTGGACGAGCCGACGGCGAGCATGGACCCGCCGTCCGAGCACGCCGTGTACGAGGCCGTGCTGCGCGGCCGGCTGCGTACCGACCAGATCACGGTGCTGATCTCCCACCGGCTCGCCAGCGTCGTCGACTGCGACCGCATCCTCGTCTTCGACAGCGGCCGCATCGTCGAATCGGGGTCCCACGACGAGCTCATGAGGAGGGGCGGCGACTACGCCGCCATGTTCACCTTGCAGGCCAGCGGCTACCAGGCCGGCGCCGCCACGGCCGAGGAGGCGGGCCGGTGAACCCCTCCGCCACCACTTCCCCGCTCACCGGGCCCGGTGGCCCCTCGTCCACGTCGTTGTGGCGGCACCGCGACTTCCGGCGGTACCTGACCGGCCAGACCGCCGGCGTGGCGGGCAGCTCGATCAGCTCGATGGCGATCCCGGTGCTCGCCGTACTCGAGCTCGACGCGACTCCCGGCCAGGTGGCCTGGCTGGCGTTCTGGGGGCAACTGCCGCCCGCACTGCTCGCTCTGCACGCCGGTGCGCTCGCCGACCGGCACTCCAAGCGACGGCAGATGATCACCGGTGACCTGGTCAGCGCTACAGCGCTGGCGACGGTCCCGGCGGCCGCGGCCCTCGACGCACTGACCCTGGCGCAGCTCATGGTCGTCGCCGCGGTTCAGGGTGCCGCGGGCGTGGTGCACGACGCGGCGGCGATCAGCCTGCTGCCGACCCTGGTCGACCGGTCCCTGATCCAGCGGAGCAACAGCCGCATCGGGAGCCTGTTCGCGATCGCCGCGACCGGCGGCAGCAACCTCGGCGCCGCACTGACCGCGCTGCTCGGCCCGGCCCGCGCCCTGCTCGGAGACGTCGGCTCCTACCTCCTCAGCGCCTGGTGCACCGCCCGCATCCAGGCCCGCGAGACCACCCCGACGCGGACCGGGCGGCGCCGACTGCGGACGGAGATCGCCGAGGGCCTGCGATACGTGCGCGACGACCACCGGCTGAGGGTGCTCACCTGGGTCAACGCCACCACCTCGCTGGCACTGGCCGCGCTCAACACCCTGTGGGCGCTGTACCTGCTGCGGGTCCTGGGGATGAGCGCGACCGCCTTCGGCGTGGTCCTGGGGATCGGCGCCCTCGGCGCGGCCGCCGGGGCGCTGTCCGCGCCCGCCGTCGCGCGGCGGTTCGGACCCGGTCCGATGATGCTCGGCGCGCTCGCGCTCACCCCGCTCACCCAAGTCCCGCTGCTGCTGGCCTCCCCACGGCTCGGCTGGGAGATCGTGATCGGCGGCGCGCTGTTCCTCCAACTGGCCTGCGCGGGGGCGGCGGGCACCACCCAGCGGTCGATTCGCCAGATCATCACCGAGGAGAGCATGCAGGCCCGGATGCAGGCCGTGAGCACCTGGCTGACCTCCGGCGCCCGGCCGTTGGGCGCGCTGCTCGCCGGCGGGCTCGGCACGTGGGCCGGAGTACGCCCCGCGCTGGTCGCCGGAGCCTGCCTGCTCGTCGTACCGCTTGTGGTCCTGGCCCGTTCGCCGCTGCGCGCCCTGCGACAGATGCCTGCCCCTCCGCCGGCACCGGAGGGCACGGGCCACACCACGGGTCAACCTCCTGCCGCAGCCGGGCCGACTGTGCCCGCGCCGGGGTCCGCCCCCGCCTCGGCGGGCTCGATGGACGGAGGTATGCCGTGACGCAGTCCATCACCGGCGGTACGGAAGCGGGGCCGACCGCCACCGCGCTCCCCGAACCGTGCACAGCAACACCTTCCCCCGCCGCGCCGGATCCACAGGTCCCGGCCGCACGGGCGGAGATGGTCGCCCGCCTGGAAGAGGCCGGTGACCTTCACCCCGGACCCGTGCGCGATGCGCTCCTTGCCATGCCGCGCGAGACGTTGATGCCGCAGGCGTACGTACGGCGCAGCGTCCCCGACGAGCCGCCGCGCTGGGAGCTGCTGGACTGGGCGCGGCCCGGCGACCGGGAGGAGTTGCTGGGTCTTCTCTACAGCGGGGACAGCGTGTCCATCCAGCACGATGGCGAGCCGATCCTCGGCCGGGCCGCTGACGCCCGGTCCGGGGGCGCCATGACGGCGATGTCGAGCACAATGGGCATGACCGCCGACCTGTTGCAGCGCCTGGGACTGCTGCGCGGGCAGCGGGTGCTGGACGTCGGCAGCGGCGCCGGCGTGACCGCCGCCGTGGCCTGTTTCGTTTGCGGCGACGACGGCGTCGTCACCCTCGATATCGACCGGCACGTGAGCGAGGCCGCCCGAGCGCGTCTGATGGCCTTGGGGTACCGGCCTGCTGTGGTGACCGGGGATGGTCTGGCCGGCTGGCCCGAGTTGGGCCCGTACGACCGGATCTTCGTGTCCTTCGCCATGCCCCGGATTCCGCCGGCCCTGGTTGCCCAACTCGCGCCAGGCGGGCGTGCGCTGCTGACGCTGGGCACCTCCTCGCCGTCCTGGCCGGGCCTGGTCGTGATCACCAGGACCCCGACCGGCGTTGTAGAGGCGGAACTGGTCGCGGTGGAGTTCGGGCACCGCGGCGGCGCCAGTTTCGACCGGCTGTTCCTGTCCGCCGCCTTCCGCAAGAAGATCGCCCTCTCCAAGGGCGGCCGGACCATGCGCAGCCGGCTGGAGCCCCCGGCGGACACCGACCGAGGCATGTGGCTGGCCCTCGACCACCTCCACCCCGGGCTCGTCCGCGACCGCAGCACGGAAGACCTGACGATCGGCGCACCCCGGTGCGGCTCCTGGATGCGTGCACGCCGCGTCGGTCATCGCCGTTGGGAAGTCACCACCGTCGGGTCGCGCGACGTCTGGGCGGAGTTTCATGACGTCGCCGACCGCTGGCGCGCGGCCGGCTCACCGCACACCTACCGCCTGCAGATCGACGCCGACGGCGCCCAGCGGGTGACCAGCCGCTGCGGCGACCTGTCCTGGACGCTGACCGACGTCTCGCACACCGATACGGGGACGGCAGGCGAGCCTGACCCGCACTCCGAGAAAGGCGACAGCCATGCGCGTTGATCCCGCAACGGCTACCAGCACCGCCATCATCCTCACCAACAGCCACGGGCAGTACCTGCTGCACCTGCGGGACGCGAACAAGCCGATCTGCGATCCGGGCACGTGGTCACTGATCGGAGGAGGGCCCGAAGGTCAGGAGACGCCGGACGAAGCGATCGTCCGCGAGCTGCGCGAGGAGGCCGACCTCGTCATCCCCGACCTGAAACTCTTCACCACGGTGAGCGCCGCGGGCCCCCACGTCACCGAGGGTCGGATCCAGGTCTACGAGGGCCGGTGGGACGGCGACGCCGACCGGCTGCCGGTCACCGAAGGCATCATGTTCCGCTGGTTCGACGTGGACACCATGGCCCACCTCTCCATGTGCCCCTGGGCGTACGAGGCGATCCTCGCCCACCACGCTGGGAACGCCTCCTGCGCGATCGCGCCGGTACCCGCACAGCGCCCCAGGGCATCACAAGGCGGTGCGGGTGCCGTAAAGAACGTGATCGGTGCCCACCTCTACCTGGAGCGCGACGGACGCACCCTGTTGGGGTTGCGCCATCCCGACGCCGCGTTCGCCGCCGAGCACTGGCACGCGCTCGCCGGACACGTCGAGCGGGAATCGGTGCGGTCCTGCCTGGTCAGGGAGGCAGTTGAGGAGGCCGGTCTCGTCATCAGACCGGAGGACTTGGACCTGGTGCACACCGTCCACCTTCTCGACCACGCCGATGCCGAGCCGCGCATCCAGCTCTTCTTCCGGGCGACGGCGTGGTGCGGAGAGCCGGAGGTACGCGAGCCGGACCGGTGCGTTCGCTGGGAATGGTGGCCGCTCGACGGCCTGCCGGAGCCGATGGTGCCCTACACCCGCGCGGCCATCGACGCTATCCGCTCCGGCTGCTCCTACTCCGAGATGGGATGGGCGTGAACAACGAACCACTGCCAGTGCCTGACCACCGCGACGAACCGTCCGCCGGCCCGGAGCCCTCGGGCGAGGCGCTGTTCGGGACGGCGGCGGGCGAGTACGCCCGCTACCGGCCGGGCGTGCCGGCCGGAGCCGTACGCCTCCTCGCCGCAACCTTGCACGGGGGGCCGGCGCCCGTCCTGCTGGACCTGGGGACCGGCACCGGCCAGGTCCCCCGCGCGCTGCTGCCTGTCGTCCCGCGCATGGCGCACGTCGACCTGGTCGACGTCAATCACCAGATGCTCGCGCAGGCGATGGCCGAGCTCGAACCGCTCCGCGGAGCGTGCACGGTCTCCGCGTACGCCGGCGAGGCGCACACCTTCGCCCCCCGAATTCTGGGCCAACGCCCTGATCTGGTCACCTGCTGCCGGGCGTTTCTCTACGTCGACGAACGCCGAACCATCAAAGACATCGCGGCTTTGGCCGCGTGCAGCTGGCGCGCCGCGCAAACTGCCCTCGCTCATGCCGAGATCCCCGCCCGGCGTATCGGAGCAGGCGCCCACTCCTTCCTGACACGCCAGTGGCTCGCCGAGCAGTACACCGGCCGCCAGCGCACCCTTGACGACATCGCCGAGGAAGCAGGCGTCAGCGCGACAACCGTACTTCGCCGAGCCACCGACTGGGGCATCCCCCGGCGACCGCGCGGTACCCTCGGACGACCGCATCCGTAGAAGGCACAGCACGGACGACGCTGCGCACCCCAGATCCCAGGCCGCCCCTCCAGCACCGAACCGCCGACACCCAGAACCCCGCTGCGTCGAGCTCGGTCGGGCCAGCAGAAAGCCGCTGACGTCTTCGAGTGGTGGCTCCTCCAGCGTGCTGGGGCGGCGACTGAGTTTGACCAACAGTCGGCTCACTCCAGACCGACGTAGGTCTGCCCCGTGAAAGGTTGATCAGCCCGATGTCGGGCTACATCTGGGCCAGCCTCCTGGGCAATCCCCAGTGCTGAGACTGCCCCGGGAGTGGCAGCGCACTTGTAGATGGCAAGCCCGCCACCGTTGTAATGCGGAATGATCGCTGGAACGTAGCAGGTTGCCCCGGGAAGCAGCAGCGTCCTTGCGTACACCAGCCTTGCGCTGCACGGCCGACAAAATTCTGATTGCGCAGGGTCGGAGCCGTACATCCTGGGGAAGGAACACCTACAGGCACCGACCGCAGGTCCACACCAGGACATCGCATGGAAGTTGCGCAGGTAGAAGTCGGCGGGGAAATTGCCCATGTCGAGGACCCTGGGCCGGTCCTGGAAGGCGGCGCTTCCGGTTGCGGGAGCGTTCGGTGACGATGACCGGCGCGGTGCCGACCTTGCGGCTCATCGGGATGTCGGTACCGACCTGGTCCTCGACCACAATCCCGCCGTACCTTACCCAGCCGATGCCTATCACCACCTTCCGGATCAGCGGGCTCCGAAGGGGTAAAAAGTCACATACGCATGGCCGCTACTGCTGGCCGTAATTTCGAGCCGCCAGGAATTTTTCACTGGATACGGGCTATAGGCGGCCGTTGAATTGGCCGAGTCGGTGATCAACGACCAGCCGCCAGATTCCGTGGGCCGGCGAAGAGTGAATTGAGTCCCTACAAGACGGACGATGAGCAGGCCGTCGCAGGGGAAGTCGTATCGCCATGGGTTGCCTGGGGAAATGTTCCCCGTGGCATCGGTAAGAGGGTCACCGAACAGTTTCAGCCCTCCCCGGGACAGGTCCGCGTGGCCGTTGGTGGTGAGGGTTCCGTTGAGGACGGTATTTCCGTTGACGGTGAGGTTGCCGATGTCGAGGTCGGGTTTGAGGACGGTGACCTGGGCGGAGAGGATGCGGACGACGGGGTTGGTGGGGTCGCCGGTGGTGGCGCGGAGGTAGAAGGTGGTGTCGGATTTGATGCCTTCGAGGGGGAGGCTGGTGCGGTTGGTGACGTCGCGGTTGACGTCACCGTAGAGGAGTTCGTAGGTGGCGTTGGCGGAGCGTTCCCAGGTGAGGTGGACGTCGCCGCCGTTGGGGATGATGGAGGGTTCGCACAGGAAGTTGCGGAGGTAGAAGTCGGCGGGGAACTTGCCGAGGTTGAAGATGGTGAGCCGGTTCTGGAACGCGCTGCTTCCGGTGCGGGAGCGTTCGGTGACGGTGACCGGGGCGGTGCCGACCTTGCGGCTCATCGGGATGTCGGACAGCTGGAGGGTGAACCCGGTGTCCGGGCCGATCGGCGTGTGGCTGGCGGCGGGCTCGAAGACGAACTCCTTGGCGGCGGCGTCCAGCCGGACGGTCCAGCCGGTGAGGCTGATGCGGGGGCTGATCTTCGCGAGGTCGACGGCGAGGTCGGGTGCCATCGTCCCGGCCGGGACCTTTACCTTGATCCACTCGACGTCAGCCGACGTGCCGCACTGCCGAGCCACCGAGATCACCACCTCCCCGACCTCCTCGGGGACCTGCGGATTCTCGGGTGAGGCCTTCAAGGGGCTCGGGGTGGTGGTGACGGTGTACGACAACAGCGGGTCATCCGCCGCGGCGGCGGTGTCCACGGTCTGGGTCTGCACGACCACACTCATTTAGTGCTCCTTCGGGATCCAGGCCGGCGCCGCCCCCTGGATGGGGCGACGCAGGGTGGCGGGGTGGCGTCAGTTGCCGGTGCGGCTGTGGGCGACGGCGTTGTCGAGGGAGAGGAAGCCGGAGCGGATCTCGGGTTCGGCCAGGGGGAGGTCGTACTGGTCCTGGCTGAGGATCGGCAGGTTCTCCCAGTCGCCGCCGCGGGCCTCGGTCCAGGTCCAGGTGCCAAGGACGCCGGCCGGGGTCGGCATGAGGACGGTTTCTTCCACCTGTCCGTCGCCGCTGAGGGGGGTGGTGGCGGCGAGAAGCGGGCCGGTGCGGAAGTTGACCGTCATCCGGGTGATCGCCTGGTCGGTGAACTCCTGGGGGATGAAGACTCGCTTGGTGGCGAGGATGTCGGTGGTGGCGTGCACGGCTGCGCGGGGGTCCAGGAGCACGGTGGCGACGGCGGTGTTGTGGGTGCCGAAGTCGAGTTCGAGGCTGGGGGTGTCGCCGATGGGCCGGAGGTAGTCTCCGGCGCCGGCTGCGGGGTTGATGACGGTCTCGAAGTGGTCGTAGTCGTCGTCCAGGACGTAACCGACGAGGCCGTCGTCGCTCTGTTGGGCTTCGCCGAGGCGGATCGCCCAGGGGTAGGCGGGAAGCTTGGAGGGGGACGGCTTGAACAGGTTCTGCCAGCTGACGTCGGTGCGCAGGGGTCCGCGCAGGTCGAGGGTGAGGCGGGTGCGGACCAGGGCGAGGGGGCGGCCGAGGAGGAAGCCGAGGCCGGGGTCGGCGGGCCCGTCGGGGTCGATGGTCTGCAGGGCGCGATCGACGGTGGCGCGGAAGGCGTCGAAGGTCTGCTCGCCGCGGGTCCGGACCGCGTTCAGGAGGCGGTAGGCGCGCGGGGCCAGTGCTTCCAGTTGTTCGAACCGCTCGATGTCGGAGCCGGGCAGGGCCGACCAGGTCACTTCCCGCCGTCCCTCCCGGTTGAGGGTGGTTCGGAGCTCGCCGAGCGCCGCGCCTTGGGGTGCGTGGACGACGAGGGACTTGTCGAGGCGGTTGTGCAGCAGCCAGGCGCAGACGGGGTTGGCGCCGGGGGTGAGGTCGGTGTCGTCGTCGGTGGTGGCGGCGAGGAAGTCGAAGCGCAGGCGGGCCGGCTGGAGGAGGCGGGGGCCGAGTTCGACCAGGCGGTCGCTGTCGTAGTCGCTGACGGGGTGCGCGGGGCGCATGGTGTCGGGCATTTCGGGGTGGAAGTGCAGCGGGTTGGTGATGAGGTTGACGGAGCGGCCGAAGCGGTCGACGACGGCGAGGTCGAGGAAGGCGAGCTGGCCGGCGCGCAGGTCCTGGAAGGTGGAGACGGGGTCGGGGTCCCAGTCTTCGGCCTTGAGGGGGCCGGGGTTGGGCGGGGGGTAGTCGCCGTTGCCGATGAGCTGGGTGAGGTCGCCGGTGGGCTGGAGGCCGGCGGAGGGTTGGCGCTGGGCGATGGCGGCGCCGAAGCCGTCGAGACTCTGGGAGAGGTAGTTCGCTTTACGGGCCTGGGAGCGGACCTGGCGCAGGGCGTCGGCGGGCAGTTGGTCGCGCACGCGGGCGTAGGTCTGCAGGGTGCCGTCGATGATGTGGCCGGCGGAGGGGGCGAGGGTCTGGCGGCCGGAGACGACCAGGGGGGTGCCGGGTTCTGCGGTGCCGTTGTACTGGTATCGGGAGCCGTCGATGAAGTCCCAGTGCGCGGTGTCGCCGTCGCGCAGCGGCAGGGGGAAGTACTCGGCCTTCCACAGCAGATACAGCGGCTGCCAGGGCATCACCCAAGGTGCGGTGCCGTACTCGGGCAGAGTTCCGGTGACGTCCCGGATCTGGCCGCTCTTCAGGGCCCGGTCGAGGATGAGGAACTCGGCGAGCAGGGCGGGGAAGCAGGCCGGCTGCTGACCGGTGAGGTTGATCTGGGCGGCGGTGGCTGCGACGTCGGCGGTGGTGATGCCGGAGGCGGATGTGACGGTGCGCTCCGGGGTGCGGCAGGGCAGGGCGGTGTCGCGGGTGAGGGGGGCGTGCAGGTTGGCGCCCTCCAGGGTGAGGACCGGGTCGGCGCTGTACTCGTAGTCCTGGGCGGGCACGCGGATGAGCCGACGGGCCGCGCAGGCACCGAAGGCGGGGCGCAGGGTGTCGATGCTCTCGGCGAGTTCGGCCTCGCTCTTGCCCCAGGGCAGCTCGGCGCGCTGCTCGGCCAGACGGCGGGCGAGGGTCATGACGTGTCCCGCTGCCCCGTCGGGGTTGGCGGGGTCGAGTTCGGTCTCGATGCGGGCGTTGAAGTCGTCGGACCGGCGCTCCAGGCGAGTGAGCCACCACAGGTGGTAGAGGCGTTCACGGGCCGCGTCGAGGTTGGCTTCGGTGGCGTCGTGCTCGGCCTGGCGCCGGTTGAGGTCGGCGACGGTCTCCGCCTCCGCCGCCCTGGTCGCGCGGGAAACGGTGCGGCCGGTCTCCTCGCCGCGTTCGCCGATGAACCACCGGTAGCCGCCGGCGACGGGGCCGAAGGCAGTGTCGTGGGCGCGGCGGTCGGTGAGGATGTCCGCCTCGGGCCGGTCGCGTTCCTCCAGGGCGTCGATGCCGCCGAGGAGGAAGGCCCGGAACAGGTCGACCTCCTCTGCCGAGAGGGCGCCCTGGCCGTCGGCCTGGCCGCCGAGTTCGGCGACGGCCTCGGCGATGCTGTTGGACACGATCGCGGTGACATCACCGGGCGTCGGGCAGGCGGAGTCGGGGACGGAGCCGTTGAGGTTCCAGTCCAGGCCCAGGACGGTTCCGGAGTAGACGGAGGTGCGGATGCCGCTGCCGGAGGCGACGGGCGGCCTCCACTGCAGGCGCTCCAGCAGGGCTGCGAGGTCGTCGGTGCCCGCGAGGATGTCACTGGCCGCATCCGCATACCAGCCGGCCACGAAGTAGCTGAGCCGCTCGTTCTCGGGCAGTTCCCCCCCAGGCACGTCGAGGAGGGTGTCGTGCATCGAGAAGACATTGGTGTTGTAGGGCTGAAAGACGGAGAACGTCAGCAGACCGGGGCCGATCGCGGTGAGGAACGGCGCACGGCCATTGGCCGGCTCGCGCCAGGGGCCGGTGAGCTCGTGGCACCTGCCCATCTTCGTGGCCGACGGCTCTTCGCTGTCGGGCTCCTGGAAGGAAACACTGCCGTTCATGGGGTCGAGGTAGTCGCTCTCGACGATCCACGCCTTGAGCGTGCGGGTGCTGTCGGTGTGGCGCACGACGAGCCACCGGTTCGGGACCAGGGGGAAGTCGCCGACCCCTTCCTCCTCGTCGTGGCGGCCCCGTGTAAGGGCGGCGGGCAGCTCCCACTGCAGGTACACCCCGAGACGTTCCTCGCGTCCGGTCCACTGCTCGGGGCTGGAGAACGGTGCCGGCTCCGGGGGAACGCCTTCGCCGATGTTCGTGAAGTTGGTGATCCACCGGTGGAAGACGTGCGGGGTGCCGGTGTCGCGGGTGGCCCGGTTGACGGCCAGGGCCGCGACCTCGACCGGCACAATGAGGGTGTTGTCCACGGACATGGCCCGGGATCCTTTCGTCAGCGCGAGTGCTTGGCGGGGCTCAGGGCCGGGAGAACGTCTGCGCCTGCGGTGCGTTGATCATCTGCAGGGCGAACTGGGCAGAGGAGACCCGCTGGCCTCCTCCAAGCCCGTGGGCACTGGACAGGGCGGGCAGCAGTGCGTCGCCGGGGCCGTCGAGGTTGAGGACGTCGCGCCCGCCGGGGCGCAGGAAGCGGGCGAAGCCGGCCGGCTGGGGAAACTCGCCCATGGGGTGGCCGATCCGGTCGCCGGTGATCTCGCGCAGCTCGATGGTGCCGACGTCGCCGATGCCGAAACACAGGCCGCGCGGCGGCTCGGCGAGCTCGAAGCGGTCGATCACCTCCGGAAAGAGGATGAGCCGGGTCTCGGTGCCGAACACCGCGTCGCGCACCGGTTCGACGACGTCCTGTCCGGTGTAGGCGGTGACGATGGTGTTCGGCCAGTTCGGGACCAGGCTGGAGTTGATCAGCACCGCGCACTTCGGCACCGGCCCACCGCCGATGGCAAGAGCGTTGAGGTCCGCGTCCAGGGCATGTCCGACGCCGACGCTCAGCGCGCCGTCCACCGCCGCGCGTACCCAGGCGGCATCGACGTAGGCGAAGCGAATGCTCTCGGCGGGCAGTGCGCGGCTGTCGGGGACCAGGTGGGACAGATCCAGCAGCTCCAGACGGCGCAGCGCGTTCAGCCAACCGGTGACCTTGTCGAACTCGACGGCGGCGGCCTGGGTGAGAAGACCTGCGACACCGGGCTGGGTAAGGACGGCACGGACGTCGCCGGGGCTGCGGCGGGTGCGGGCGGCTGTGCGGCGGCGGCCCGAGCGCAGCTGTGAGCCCGCCTGGTCGAGGGCCTGGACGAGGCGGGCGCTGCCGCCGCGTCCATACCCGTCATCGCTGTCGCCGGCGGTGAGGAGACGGTCGAACGCCTCGTAGGCCAGGGGCGCGGTGACCTGGCGGGCGGTGAGCGCGGTGGCCGCCCGGGAGGCCAGGTCGGGGTGGGAGGCGAGACGGCGGGCGGCTGTGCGGGCGGCGGAGCGGAACTCCAGCAGGGCGGTGCGGAACTCGGCGTCGGCCAGGGCCAGGGTGCGTCCGATGGTGAAGGCTGCGGCGTAGGCGGTGTCAAAAACGCCGTACTGCTGGAGGTAGATCAGTGCCTCGCCGGCCGAGTCCAGGCGGCCTTCGGGTCCGGCGGAGGGGTCGGGAAGCTCCTGTGCGGGTTGGGCGGTAAGGGGGCCTTGGTAGAAGGCAAGGGTGCGCTCGCCGCTCTCCAGGCGCTGGGGCAGGGCGACGGCGCCGCCCGCCATGCGGTCCAGGGCCTCCTTCTGCGGGCCCGCCGGATTGGCCGGCCCGGAGGCCGGTACGCGCAGGCGCAGTTCATCGGCAGGGCGCGGCGTTTTGCCGTCGGTGGTGGCCAGGTGCTGGGCGAGGTCGCCGAAGCCGATGCCGGAATCGGGTTCGGTGGTGAAGGACCACGAGGCCAGGGAGACCAGGCGCACCCCCTCGGCCGGTGCGGGAGCGGTCAGGTAGCGGTCGTGGCCTTCGAGGGAGACCAGGTGGGCGACGTGCCGCCCGCCGGTGGCGGCGGGGAAGCGGTTGGCGACCAGGACGGCGTTGAGTTCGCCCTCGTCGGGCTCCGGGTCGGCGCCGAAGACGGTGGCGTCGGGGCGGCCGCCTTCACGCAGGTGCGCGAGATAGCCCATCTCGACAGGCAGCGGCTTGACCGCGTCGAACAGCTCTGCGGGGACGCGGATGGTGGCGCACTGCTCGTCGTACTCGTCCGGGCGCATGCTCTGCGGGTCGATGCCAGGCACCACACCGTCGCCCAGGTCACCGTCCAGCAGCTCGCGAACAGTGCCGGCCTTGACCAGGCCCACCGCGTCCGGGTCCTCGTCGGGAAGTTCGCCCTCACGGAACAGCAGCAGCGCCATCCACGGGACGGCGCCCGGCTGGCCCTCTGCGAGCAGGCGAGCCCAGGGGAGGCCGGGGGCATCAAGGTTGATGTGGGCGAGGGTCTGGCTGTAGGTGCCAACCGCGTCGGGGACGGGGAAGCGGGCGTTGATGCCGGTCGGGTCGAAGCTGAAGCGCGGCTGCACGACGTCGAAAGGCTGGGGTGCGGCGTCGACGGTCCGGTCGGCTCCGTCGACGTCCTTGAGGATCTGCCGGTTGCCGATGATGTAGCGGCCGGCGTACAGGGAGGGGATGCGGTGGTCGAAGAACCGGGTGCGGTGCTCGGCCGCCGGTGCGCTGGTGCGCGGCTGGGGAGCGGGTTCGGAGGTGGTGGTCACGGGGCGTGCCTTTCGACAGGACGCGGCGGGCGGGAAGTCACGGGTGCCGCGAATGGGCGCGCGGCGGCGCGGGCCGCCCCGCTCGACGGGTATGGGCAGCCCTGGCAGGGGTCGGGTCAGCCGGCGGCCACCAGCATGGGCTCGGCGGTGAAGGCGGTGCTTGCGGCATGCGCGTAGCCGCTCAGGTCGCTGTCGAGGACGCCGAGGTCCGCACCAAGATCGGCCAGTGCCTGGGCCAGGGCGGTGCGGTTGGCGCGGGTGGCGGTGGTGTCGATGCCGTCCTGGATCGCGGCGATGACGCCGCCGGGCCGCGTCGGCACCGGCCCCGTGGCCTGTTCGCCGTCGGACAGCGGCTGGTTGCCGTCGGGGTTGATCGGGTCGAAGGAGATGGCCTTCTCGTCGAGGAACCCGGTGGAGGTGCCGTGGTCGACCGGTGGGGACGTCAGCCGCATCCCGAGGATCCGGTCGGGGATGATCCCGTCGTTCGGTGCGTCCGGCTGCTGGCCCCACAAGCCGTTGGGCACATTCCCGCGCAGCACCGCGCGGCCCCAGAGCGTCAGCTTGTATGTGCTGGCGCCGTTGTAAGTGACCCAAATGCGCAGCTCACTGCCCTTGCCGCGCACGTGCATGGGCAGGATGTCCACCGGAGCGTCACTGGCGACCTCGGTAGTGTCACCGCCCTGGTTCAACAAGACCTTGCTGACAGGGGCCTGGGTGTCGGCGGTGAAGGTGAAACCACCATTGCTGACCAGCCACGGTTTGACGTCGCCGCGGGTCGGCGGAGCGCCTTCGCCGGTGTACCCGGCGATCGGGGTGGTGCGGACCATGTTCTCGGGCGGCGGGAGCATGCCCTGAAAGCCGCCCCAGTCCAGTGCCGGGGGCTGATTGCGGCGGCCGGCGCCGAACGGAATGGTGAAGGAGATGAACCACAGGTGGACGGTGGCCTCGCCGCCGACCGCCGGTCCCCAGACGCGCACGCTGACGCCGACCTCGACCGAGATCCTGATCTTGACGAACCAGACCTTGATGGTCGCGGAGACCCCGACCCGCACCCCCATCCCGACGTCGAAGTAGAAGGGGTTCCACTCCAGCAGCGCGTCCACCCGGGCGGTGAGCCAGGCGCGCAGCATGCCGGACTGGAAGACGACGTCCAGGGAACCGCCGGCCATCAAGGACTTGGGCGTGAACGCGGCATAGGCGTTGCCGGTGATATTGACGGTCGACCCGACACCCCAGGTCAAACCAGCCGGCTGCTGCTTGGGGTAGCGGGCGGGCAGTTCCCGTCCCTTGGGGATCGCGCCGAGCATGAGCGCGAAGTCGCCCGCCTGGGCGTGGTTGCCGAACCAGAACTTCATGCCGACGCCGCCGCGCAGCTTGCAGTTCGGGTCGATGAGGAACGTCTTGTCGGTGAACGCCGCGCCGATGCTCAGCTCCCCGGCCGCCGGGCGCAGGGTCGCCTCGATGCCGATCTCCACCCGGGCGATCTTCTTGTCGCTCTTGGTGGGCAACTGCATCCCGGCCGCACCCAGCAGGCTGATCGTCAGATCCGAGCCGGTCTGCACCAGAGCCATGGCGCGGCCGCTGAAGGTCTCGAAGCAGTCGAAGGCCAGGCCCGCCGCGAACCACAGGTCGCCCTGCTGGGGGCGCACCCACGGATTTGCGCCGCCGATCAGCTCGCCGAGGACCTTGAGCGGGTCGACCTCCTCGTCGTCGGCGCCGATCTCGCCCGGGTTGTCGAGCGCGACCAGGAACGGGAAGTCGTCCAGCGCGTCGGCGGCCGGCACCCGCACGCGGCTGTTCCAGCCGAACCCGGCGGAGATGCCGCGTACCTGGAACAGCGGCGGCCCGAAGCCCACCTGGCTGCCCAGCGAGCCGTAGGCGAACAGCGACGGATCGGCGCCCGAGCCGTCGGGGATGACGTAGGCGCCCATAGCGGAGCCATTGAACGCACCGGTGTCCACCAGCAACACCCCGCCGACCACCGTCCTGTACGGCGGGGCGGCCGGCAGCGCGGTCAACGCGCCGGCGATGCGCAGCGGCGGGTTGTAGTAGTCGACGCTCAAGCCGTTCTCACCGCCCGGCGTGCCGATCGGCGACCATCCGCGCACCGCCGGGGAGTCCAGGACACGCACACCCTTGCGGCGGCCCGGCCCAGGACGGGGGACGACGATGCCATGCTCGGTGACCAGAGCCCGAGGGCTGCGATCGCGGGCGGCGCCGTCCCGCTGCTTCACGGCAGGCAGGGCACGGCCCAGGCCGTCCAGGCGCTCGGGATCGGTCGGCGGCGCAGGGCTGCGCCTGGTCAACCGCAGCGCCCGGCCGTCCGTCAGCGCCCAGGCGCCGGCGGGCAGAGACGTACCGCCCGGAGCTCCGTCGACCAGAACCAGACTGCGGCCCCCACCGAGATCGACCGCGGCCACCGTTCCAGTAACCCACTCGCCCTCGACGGTGAACGCGACATCCACCGGCGCCGAGGACGCGGTGATCGTGGCCTGCCCCCCGACCGACAGAGTCCGCGAACCGCACACCGCGCCGTCAATCCGCACGGTGCCGCCCGGAAAGACGAGCGCTGCGGCATCGGGGTCGGTAAACACGGACACCGGGATCTCGACCGCACCGCCCGCCGCCTGGTCGAGAAGCTTTCGTACGTCTTCGACGCGTGCTGTCACAGCGATCCAGCCCTCTACTCGCGGCACAAGGGGAAGGCGAAAGCACGCCCTGATCCCCGTGTCGGGTCAGGCGTGTCCGCTGCAAGGAGCCTAACCAGGCAAGGACTCAAAGCATTCGCGTAACTACATAAAGTGAAGAGGTTGACCTAAAGGCGATGCCCGCCTCACGGATGGAAGGCACAGCGTGGACAGCATCGCCCTGCATGCAGAAGCGTTCCATCCGGCTCCGCCAAGCCCTGCGTGAGCAGTCAACTTGGCCGCGAGCCGACCTACCGCCAGCCTCGCGGCACGCGACCCGAACCAGCCAGCATGAAGGACCACACACCGGGCTGCGGCCACAGCGATGGCTTAGCGGACGGGCCCGGGGGCGTTGGGTGGGGGTATGGCAGGGGCCCGGGACCAAGCAGCGCGGCGATGCCCAGCAACTCGGCTACCAGATTCGACCACTACCGACGGTGACTAGTGATCACAACCATGGGGCAGCTTTGCTCACGCCCGTCCGAGACGGTGCCCCTGGAGGAACAGGTTGGCTCCCTTGCGCGCCGGATCAGCTTGCCGAGGCCGTCGAGGTCCGCGCGCATCCGGCCGGACAGGCGCAGCAGGATGGCGGGCCTGCCGGCGACCCCGACGTAGAGCGGCGAGTCGTACCGGTCCCGGAGCAGCTCGACGTAGGAAAAGATCCGGGTGTCCGACCAGTGCTCGTCCGTGGGACGGCGCCGACGTGCGTCCTGCGCAATGTGCTCCGTCTTGCTCGGCTCGCTGACGACGGGCATCCGCGCCTGCGGCTCGGAGTTGGTGGCGCTCACGGACCGCTTCCTGCCGAACCATGCCGTGCCCCGCACGCTACCGCGCGGGTACCGGGCCCACCGGACTCGGTCGGCCGCCGGGCATGCGCGGTGCAACCGATCCGGGACGTCGGCCGGCGCGACGCGACATCTCTCGACGGCGGAACTCGTCGAGGCTGCAACGTCCTCAACTCCGCCTGCATCTCGGCGCCGTGGCGCGGCAGTGACCGCGTCCTTCCCGAGCGCGCCCGCTGCCGGCGCCCGGGCCGGGGCAGAGCACCCGGCCCGGGTGTTGACGGCCACCGACGCCGGTGGGCGTCACACGGTTCTCACGCGGTCCCGGGGGGCGTGGTGCCGGGGGTCTGGCCGCGTGCCTCACCGGCCACCTGCTGGCCGGAGTCGCGGGCCTGCTGGCCCACCTGCGTGGCCTGTTCGCGCGCTTGTTCCTGGGTCGTGCGCGCTGCCTCCGCGGCGGTTTCCTTGACCTGCCCGGCTGCCTGCTGCGCCGCCTGGGTGGCGTCCTCCTTCAGCCGCTGAGCGGATTCCGCGGCGGCCTGCTTGACCGGTTCGATCGCGTCCCCGGCCTGCTCGGCCAGTTGGGCGGCCGCCCGCTGCTCGGCCTGGGAGGTCGGCAGGAGTGAGGCGGCCAGCAGCCCGGCGCCGAAGGCGATCAGGCCGGCCGCGAGCGGGTTGCCCTGCGTCTGCCGTATGGCCTGCTCGGGCGCCTTCCTCACCGCCTCGCCCGCCTGTCCGGCCGCGTCGCGCACGGTGTCCGCCGCTTGGCCGGCGCCTTCCTGCACGGATTGGGCGGCCTGCTGCGTACGCCCCTGAGCCTTGCTCGTGGTGTGCGAGGCCGTGCCCATCACCCGCTCCCTGGCTCCGGACAGCGCACCGCGGACGCGTTGGGTGCGTCGGCGCGCCATCCGGCGAGGGCTGGTGCGGTCGGCCAGCCGGTCGACGTCATAGGAGAGGCGATCCCGTGTCGCTTCGATCTCGCTCCTCACCTGGTCGGGTGACGTGCCCATTGCGCATCCTCCTTCAGTGTCTCCACGGTCTGTTCCGGCTTGGGGGACACCTCCCGCATGCGGGAGCGCCCCTTCATGAAGAGGACGGCGCCGATCACGGCCCACAGGGCGGTGATGATCAGCGCTGCCCAGCCGGTGTCCATCACGTTGGCCAGGCCGAACATGGCCGCCAGCGAAGCGAAGAGGGCCACCATGTAGCCGGCGAACCCGGCGCCCCCGTACATCCCCGCTGCCTTGCCCGCCTTGGTGGCCTCCACGCGGACCTCGGCCTTGGCCAGCTCCACCTCCTGCCGGAACAACTGCTGCACATCCGAGGTCACCGCGGACAGCAGTTCGCCCACCGAGCGGTCCCCCGTGCCCGGCGTCGGCGACTGCGGCGAGATCGACGTCATCTCACACCTCCGGGTAGCCCTGCAGCTCCGGCCGCACCGGCCCCGGTGCCAGGAAGGGCTCATCGCGGACCGGTGCGGCGGGCCGGGCGGGCCGGGCCTCCTCGGTTGCCTGCTCGGGGGTGTTCCGCGCCTGCTTGCCGCCGGCCTTGGCCAGGCGGCCCACTACGAGTCCGGCCAGCACGGCTCCGCCCAGGAACGCTCCCGGCCGGCGGCGCGCGAAGTCCTGCACGTTCCCCACGAGGCCATCCACCCCGTGCTTCTCAAGGTAGTCGGCCGCGCGGTTGCCGCCGTCGGCCGCCTGGGTCGCGAGGCTGCGGACCGGGGAGTCACCCGGTGCGTTCTCGGCCATTCCGCCGAGATCATCCGCCCACTGCCGCAACGTGCCGGCCACGCGTTCGGCCTGTCCCCGGGCCTCGCCGCGCACACGCTCCCGCAGGTCGCGCACCACCGTGCCCGCCTGCTGTCGCGCCTGCCCGGCCACCTCCTTGGCCTGCTCGGCGGCGACTCCGGCCACCTCACCGGCGGCCTGACCGGCCTGACCGGCCGTGGCCGCCACTTCCTTCTTGGCAGCCTGTCCCGTCTGCTGCACACGTTCGGCATCGCTCATAAGCCATTCCTCCTGCGCTCTCGCGGCACCGCGCCCCGCCGGTCGATTCCCGGCCGATGAGGCGGGGTCAGCGCCTCCGCGGTCATGCTGGAGGGCGGGTACCAACCCACGTCCACGCGAAACAGGAACCGGCCGACGGGCTGGGCGGACGCCGTCGCCGTGCGGGGGCGACGGGTCAGCGACCGCGGGCCGGCAGGCCGGTGGGGCGGCTGATTCCCAGCCGTACGGGGCCGACGCCCGGGGAGTAGTGCATGACGGGGTCGCCCACGGGGGCCGTGAGGCCGGCATGGGTGGTCAGGGTCTCCCGGACATCGAGGATCGTGCCGTGTGCGAGGGGCCACGGCTCGTGTTCGACGGGTGTCTCCCAGATCGAGCCGGCTTGTCGGGTGAAGGATCTCCACCGCGAGGTCAGCCAGACGTCCGCCTCGGCCGCTTCGACGGGTGCGCCGATGCGCACGCTCAGGCGGTAGGACGGGCCGCCGCCGCGCCGGTCGCCCGCGTAGTGGATGAGGGGGCCGTCGCGGCTGATCCTCAGATCTCCCAGGTGGTACGGCGCGCCGATCGCGCGGGCGGCGAGCATGAGGGGGTCGGTGACGTCGATGGACAGGAACCAGATGCCGTCCCTGCCGTTCGGCAGACGCACGTAGGTGCGCAGATTCGTTTCGAGGAAGTTCTGACCCGGTACGGGAACCAGGCCGAACACCTTCGTGGACCCCATCCGGAACGGCGTGAAGCCCACCCAGGCGGCGCCCCGGAGCACATCCACCGTGAGGCCGTCCGGGAGCAGTGCCTGAACCTCGTCAGGCGGGTAGGGCCAGTGCACGAACGACTGGCTCAACCACCGCGCGGTCAGCATCGGAACCCTGACCGGCTGCTCCGACGAAAGCGATGCCACACCCAGTACGTGCCCCCTCCCGGGCGCGGCATTCCCCGGACGGCGCTGTCCGCTGCGCCGGCCGGCGCTGCTTCGCCCCGCCGTGCCCGCACCGGAATGCCGCGCCGCCTGTGGCGAGTCACCCGGACGCCGCCCCGGTGACGTCGGACCCCGGTGACACCGGACGTGGTCGCCGTCGGCGGTGTGCCGCCGTGCGTACGGCTTCGGGTCTTCGGGGGGTGAGTCCGTCGGCGCGCGCCCGTCAACGGGCCGCGTCAGGTACGGCCGGCCGCCCCCGGCGGCCCCACCTGACGCCCCCAGCCCGGACGAGTCGTCGACCGCCTATGCGTGGCCGGCGGCGCCGACGTCGTCGGGCTCGCCGCCGTTCTGGGGCACCTGGTCCATGACGCGCTTGCCGATCACGGCAGCCGCGGCGAGCGCGCTGCCGGCGAAGGCAGCCGCCAGGGTCCAGGGCTGATCGAAGCGGTGACCGGTGACCTGGTCGAGGGAGTACCGCCCCGCGCCCGCCAGGCCGAGGGCGGCGGCGGTGAAGCCGAGGAAGGCCGGGTACTCGAAGCCGCCCGACTGGTTGAAGAACCCGGCCGGGACGTGCACGGCGACCGCCCCCGCCATCGCTCCGGCGGCGGCCGCCCCGGCCGCGGGTGTGGCCAGCCCGAGCGCGAGCAGCACTCCGCCGCCCGCCTCGCCGAGACCGGCGGCGACGGCGCTCCGCCTGCCGGGGCGGAAGCCCATGGCCTCCATGGCCTGCGTCGTCCCGGTGAGGCCCCCGCCGCCGAACCAGCCGAACAGCTTCTGGGCGCCGTGCGCGGCGAGTACCGAACCGGTGCCGACTCTCAGGAGGAGCAGGCCGAGGTCACGGCGGGCTGTGCGGTCCATGGAGATCTCCCGGGGGCGTGCGGCGGAGGCGTACTCATCCACTGTGGGTCGCCCGCCCCCCGCAGTGAGCCCGTTGCTGAGCCGTACGGGTCACCGCGCCGAACCGGTGCGCTACATTTTGCGTCTCCTTGACCGCGATCACTCAGATCTCCTTCCGATACGGAGCCGGCAACCCATGAGCGACATCGTCAACGGACTCGGCCGGGCCACCGCCTACGGCGCCCTCGGCGTGGTCCTGCTGATCCTCGGCATCGTCCTGGTCGACGTACTGACGCCCGGAAAGCTCGGCCGGCAGATCTGGGAGCAGCGCAATCGCAACGCCGCCGTGCTGCTGAGCTCGGCCCTGCTCGGTATCGGCGGCATCGTCTTCACGTCCATCTGGACGACGTACGACGACTTCGGCAAGGGCCTGGTGTCCACGGCGGCCTTCGGCGTGCTGGGGCTGGTGATGATGGCGGTGGCGTTCCTCGTGGTGGACCTGATCACGCCGGGCCGCCTCGGGGCGACGCTGGTCGAGCCGGAGCCGCACCCGGCGGTGTGGGTGACGGCGTCCTGCAACATCGCGGTGTCCGCCATCATCTCGGCGTCCATCGCCTAGCCGGGGCCTGTCCTTTGGGTCAGGCCGGATCAGGGAGCGGGGTCCGGTGCCGTGGATCGCGAGGCGGAGGAGGAAGCCACTGCGGTGGGGGCACGTCCCGTGCCCGAAGGGCTACGGGGGATAGGGGCGACCGACGACAACGCCGCGAGGCGCGGTGCCGGGGCACGCGAGCCCGGCAAGAACCGAAAGACGGGACCTCCGTCGCGTCAAGGGTCACTCGGCGGCGGGGACCGGCTCCACCTCCAGGAAGCGGCGTTTGCGCGGGCCGCGGTAGAGCAGCGCCTCCCAGCCGAGCCGCTCCAGCACCCGGGCGCACTCGGTCAGGGCTGCCTCCTCGCGCTGGGCGGCTCCGCCGCCGGGCGGGCCGAGCCACTCGACCCGTACCGTCCCCGGCCGCTCGCCCGGCGCGACGCGGTAGCCGGTCGTGACGCGGCGGCCCTCCGCGTCGACCGCCGAAGGTGTGACACCGGCCGCCTCCAGGGCCAGCGCCACCGCCCGGACGGGCCGGCTCAGCTCCCACGCGGCGGGGACGGCCCGGGGGTCGCCGCCCGCCGTGTTGGTCAGCCGCCGGATCTGCAGCATGCCCTCGAACGCGACCCGCACCTCGGCCGCGCGGCGCTCGCCCGCCGCCGCGTCCGCCGGCGGGCCGTCCCCGGTGGCGGCCTCGAACGCCTCACCGGTCATCGCAGCCTCCTGATGTCGCCCCGGACCCGGTAGAAGCCACCCGAGGCGGCGTGCAGCGCGTCGACGACGTACCGCGCTCCCGGTTCCCGTATCGCCCTGGGGAACTGCACGTTCCACGACGGGTCGTACCCCTCCGACACGACGTGGACCCGCACCCGGCCGCCGCTCTCCACGCACTCCACCACCACAGCGCCGGCGGGCGCGGCCGTCACCGTGGTCACCGCGGCCACCGCGGTGGCCGGCGCGTACGTGGGCAGGGCGGCGGCGAGCTTCACGTCACGCGCGACCGGCACCGTGCCCTGCTGGGCGGCGGTGATGGCCGCCTCGCTCGCGTCCACGCACACCAGGGAGCCGTCCGTGGTGACCAGGTACAGCCGCTCGTCGCGGTACTGCATCGACAGCGCCGAACCGCCCCCCGTGCCGAGCTTCCACAGCCGCGTACCGTCGCGGTCGAAGCAGTACACCGACGAGGAGGAGTCCCCGGCGAACACGAACCGGCCGCCGGGCGAGGTGGCGCAGGAGTAGACCGCGCTGTCGCAGCCGTACGTCGCCTCCACGGCGCCGTTCGCCTTCGAGAGCCGCTGGACCACCCGGTGCGCCGTGCCGGCGTACACCGCGTCGTCCTCCTGCCAGCCGAAGAGCACCCCGCCGTTGGTGGGCGTGTGCCACAACTCCTTACCGCCGTCCGGGGCATGCGCCGTCACGCCCGCCGTGTGCCCGTGGTAGACGGCCCGGTCGTCGGCGCGCACCATCCAGGCGTGCTCGCCGCGGCCACCGCGCGCCCACTGGTGCTCGTCCTCGTGGTCGATGACGGTGAGCCGGCCGGCGCGGTCCGCGACGTTCAGCACGCCCTCGTGGATGTCGAGCCAGAAGATGTCCACGTCGGCCGCGATGTCGTACGCCGCGAACGGCAGCTTGGACGACAGGTCGTACACCCGGCCGTCGTCACAGCCGGCGTAGATCCAGAAGTCGTCGGCGACCAGGCACTTGACGCCGTCCGGCAGCCGGTAGTGGGCGAGGACCTCGCCGCCGTGCGCGACGGTGTAGACGTCGCCCGCCTGGTTGCCCACCCAGCAGCGCTCGTCGTCGACGTGGATGCCGAACGCCGAGGAGCCCGTACGGAACCGCCACAGCACCGGCGCCACGGCCCGCGCGGTGGACGGCGCCGAGGTCACCTGACGGCGCGTGACCGCCCGGGGGGCCCGCTGCCCCTGCACGGCGGGCGCGTACCCCTTGCGCACCTTCTCGCCTATCTTCCTGGCCGCGGCTGCCTTCGCCTTCTCGGCCGTGGGAAAGGTCGACGTCTGCGTCTGCCCGGCGGCGCCGATCCGCCCGTACCGCACGGACACGACCTGCCCCTCGACCGTCACCTCGTAGAACTTGTGCGCGCCGCCGCCGTCCTGCGACAACTCCAGATACGTCCTCGACATGGCAGACCTCTCCCCAGGTCAGGCCCTACGGCGGTTCCGCGGGTCCCACTGCTCGAACAGTAGGGGGAGCCACTGACAATCACTCGGGACGCCCGTCGCCGCTCCCGGTCGGAGCAGTCCGGCGGGCGCGGCGACCACCAGCGCGGCGACGATGGAGCGGAGGCGCGACGCCCCGGAACCCGGAGGACCGGAGCCCGGAGCACCGGAGGCCGGAGCACTGGAACCAGCGGCGACGGGCGGGGACGAGCGGGGAGGAGCCCGAGGAGGATCATGCGTGTCACGAGGAGGCGCCGATCCCGTACCGCCGTCTCATTGGCGCTGCTCGCCCTCCTCTCCGCGACCTCCCTGTGGCTCCATCCCGCCGGTGCGCCGCTGCACGGCGCGAGCCCTCCGCCGGCGCGCAAGGTATCCGGGGACGGCCGCCATCAGGGGCCGCGGCCCGTCATCGTGTTGCGGAGCGCGTGGCGGGCCGAGACCGTGGACACGGCACCGGGAGCGCGTTTCGCGCCGGCCGTGCGGGCCGCCGTCATCCATCACACCAGCACGCCGAACGGCTACGACTGCGCGAGTGTGCCCGGCACGCTGCGCGACCTGTACGCCGGGCACGCGTACGGGCGGCAGTGGGACGACATCGGGTACAACTTCCTCGTCGACGCCTGCGGCACCATCTACGAGGGCCGGGCCGGTGGCGTGGACCGGCCGGTCGTGGGCGCGCACACCAAGGGGTTCAACGAGGGTACGGTCGGCATCGCGGCGATCGGCACCTTCGACAGCGGTCAGCCGGTGCCGGAACCGATGCTCGACGCGATCGCCCGGCTGGTCGCGTGGAAACTGGGCCCCCGCGGGCCCGATCCGCGCGGCAGCGTCGCCCTCGTGTCCACCAACGACGAGGCCCGTTTCCCGAAGGGCTCGACGGCTCTGCTCCCGGTCGTCGGCGGCCACGCGGACGGCTACCCCACGCGCTGTCCGGGCGCCGCGCTGTACGCGAAGCTCCCCGACATCGGCGCCCGAGCCGCCCGTATCCAACACCGCTGAGTGCGACCTGCGGCACGGGCCGTAGGTTCTT
Organism: Streptomyces sp. NPDC006368; assembly: GCF_040612535.1. Classification (NCBI taxonomy): domain Bacteria; kingdom Bacillati; phylum Actinomycetota; class Actinomycetes; order Kitasatosporales; family Streptomycetaceae; genus Streptomyces; species Streptomyces sp. NPDC006368. The sequence goes on along the minus strand of NZ_JBEXQK010000021.1, from coordinate 9,850 downwards.
GTCAGCGCGGTCGTCCGGCGGTCTCCCCCGACGGCGGGACCGTACGGAACGGGAGACGGGGCAGGGCCATGCACAGGGACAGCGAGCACATACCGGAGCTTGTGGCGGCGGCGCGAGCCGGCGACGCGGAGGCGCGCGAGCGGCTCGCCGCCGACCATCTGCCGCTCGTCTACAACATCGTGGGCCGTGCCCTGGACGGGCACGCGGACGTGGACGACGTCGTGCAGGACACGATGTTCCAGGCGCTGGACAACCTGGGAGGGCTGCGCGAGCCGTCCCGGTTCCGGTCGTGGCTGGTCGCCATCGCGATGAACCGGATACGGCGGCGGTGGACCGACCGTCAACAGGCTCCCGTGGCGCCCCTGGAGCGCGTCGCGGACGCCGCCGACCCGGGCGGTGACTTCGTCGACCTGACGATCCTGCGGCTGGGCCTGTCGGGGCAGCGCCGGGAGGTCGCCGAGGCCACCCGGTGGCTCGACGAGGCCGATCGCGGTCTGCTGGCACTGTGGTGGCAGGAGGCCGCGGGCGAGCTGACCCGCGCCGAGCTGGCGGAGGCGCTCGGGCTCACGCCGCAGCACGCCGCCGTACGGATCCAGCGCATGAAGGCCCAGTTGGAGGTGGGCCGGGTGGTGGTACGCGCCCTCGCCTCCGGGCGGCGGTGCGGCGGCCTGGCGGCTCTCACCGCCCCGTGGGACGGCCGCCCGGAGGCCGTGTGGCGCAAGCGGATCGCCCGGCACGCCCGGAGCTGCGCTGTCTGTCGCGGGCACGGGACGGACCTGGTGCCGCCGGAGCGGTTGCTGGCGGGCCTGGCCCTCGTCGTGCCGCTGTACGGCCTGAACGCGGTGGGGTACGGGGAGTTCGGCATCGCAGCGGCGGCGTCGACGGCGGCGGAGGCGGGGCCGGTGCCGGTGCCGGGCGGCGCGGGCTCGACGGGACCGGAATCGGGGTCGGGGTCGGTGGGGCCGGCTTCAGGGGGTTCTTCCGGCGCGGCGACCGGCGCGGGGGCACGGCGGGCGGTGGTGGCCGTCGCGGGCACCGTCGCAGTCGGGGTGCTGCTGGCGTTGCTGTGGCCCACGCCGGTGTCCCCGTCCCCATCTCCGGGTGCGGGTGTGCCGATCACCGCCCCGCCGCCTGTCACGGAAACGGTCCCGGGAACGGACCCGGTGGCGTCCCCCACGCCCTCCCCCTCCCCCACCCTCACGGAACCGTCCGCGAAGCCGGCCCCGGCGCGCCGCCCGTCCACCACCACGCGCGCGCCCGCCCCCGCGTCCACTCCGGAGCAGCGCGTCACGGAGCTGGTCAACGCCCGCCGCGCGGAGGCGGGTTGCGCGCCGTTGCGCGTCGACCCCCGGCTCAGTTCCGCCGCACGGCGGCACGCACAGGACATGGCGGCGCGCGGGTACTTCGACCACCGCAGCCCCGAGGGGCAGCAGGCCGACGCGCGGATGTCGGCCGCCGGTTACGACTGGAGCGCGTGGGCCGAGAATCTGCACCGGGGCCCGAGGGATCCGGCCGCGGTCGTCGAGGGCTGGATGGACGGCTCCCTCCACCAGGAGAACATGCTGGCGTGCCAGTACCGGGACACCGGCGTGGCCGCCGTCCCGGGCCCGGACGGCCGGATGGTGTGGGTACAGAATCTGGCCCGCCCGTCCTGAGCCCGACATCAGCCGACCACACCGAGGTTCTGCGCCCACCCCAACTCTCTTCAGTGGCTGCCGCGCGGCAGCCGCGCGACAACAGTGGACACGTGCATGACTATGGGTCGTGGTCGGCGGTGAGGCTGTGCGCACGGCCTGAACGCCCCGCGGCCACCCCTCGTAGTACGGGTCAAGCATGCAGACCGTACGAAAGGGGGCGATCATCCGTGATATCTCGCCTGCGACGGACCGCGGGGTCGGCGCGCCGGTTCCGCGTCGATTACCCGCGCCGGGGCCGCCAGGGGCTGCGGCGGTTCATCCCGTCGTGGCGCCTGGTTCTCGGCCTGGCCCTGCTGGGGTGCGGCGCGCTCACCGCGCTGCTCGGCTACGTCTACTCCTCGGTGCACATCGCCGACGTGAACGACACCGCGCGCACCGAGGCCAATGTCTACTACTGGGCCGACGGCACACAGATGGTGAGCGTCGGCGCCATCAACCGGCAGAACGTGCCCCTGTCCGACATCCCGCCGTCGCTCCAGAACGCCGTGATCGCCGCCGAGAACGCCACCTTCTACAGCGACCCCGGCTTCTCGGCCCGCGGGCTCGCGCGCGCCGTGGTGAACATGGCGCGCGGCGGTGAGGTCCAGGGCGGTTCCACCATCACGCAGCAGTACGTGAAGAACACGTACCTGTCGCAGGACCGGACCGTGGACCGCAAGCTGCGGGAGCTGTGCCTGGCGGTCAAACTCTCCAGGAACCTGTCGAAGGAGGAGATTCTCCAGGGGTACCTCAACACCAGTTGGTTCGGCCGCAACGCCTACGGGGTGCAGGCGGCGGCGGTCGCCTACTACGGCACGGACGCCAAGGAGCTCGACCCCGCGCGCAGCGCCCTGCTGGCGGCGCTGCTCAAGAGCGGGGAGCTGTACGACCCGTCCGTGAGCGAGGCGAACCACCGCCGGGCGGAGGCGCGCTGGCGGTACGTGCTGGACCGTCAGGTGGAGCTGGGCCTGATGTCGAAGGAGGAGCGGGCGAGGTACACCGTCTTCCCGGAACCGCGCCCGCAGTCGGTGTCCACGAGCCTGTCGGGGCAGACGGGCTACCTGGTGGACGTGGCCAACAAGTACGTCCAGAAGCGGACCGGGCTCACCACGGAGGACCTGGGCCGTGGCGGCTACCGCATCCGTACCACCTTCGACCGGGCGCTGGTGGAGCAGTTGAAGCGCACGGTGGAGGACGTCACGGCCCGCTCGCTCGACCCGGCGCGCCGGATCGCCGACCGGGACGTGCAGGTCGGTGCCGCGTCGATCCGGCCCGGTGACGGGGCGGTGCTGGCGCTGTACGGCGGGTCCGACGCCACCGAGCACTTCGCCAACAACGCCGACACATCGGGGGTGCCGGCCGGGTCGGCGTTCCGTCCGTTCGTGCTGGCCGCGGCGCTGGAAGAGGGGTCGCGCACACCGGATCCGGAGACGGTGCGCGACGTGGCGGTCGGTGCCGGGCTGCTGCCGCAGAGCATGGCCCCGCTGGAGGACGCCTTCCTCACCGGCACCTCCACCCCGAGCGCGGTACGGATGGCCGACGCGTACGCCACCTTCGCCGCGGGCGGCAGGCAGACCGACCCGTACTCGGTCACCGCCGTCACCCACCAGGGCAGGCCGCTGGAGGGGCTGGAGCGGCCGTCGGCCCGGCAGGCCGTCGACGGGGAGGTGGCCGACGAGGTTCTGGAGGTGATGCGGGACGTCGCCGTGGACGCCTTGGACCTGGACGCCCTGCGTGCCCTCGGCTCGGTCGCCGCGGGCCGCACGGACGACGAGGACCGGCTGCCCGCCGCCTGGTTCGTCGGCAGCACGGAGGACCTGTCGACCGCGGTGACCATCTTCCGCAGCGAGCCGGGCAAGGACAGTCTGCTGCCGCTGACCGGAGTGGGCGGCTCGGGGCCGCAGCGGGGCGGCGACGACGTGCCGCTGCGGGTGTGGTCCTCGTACATGACCACGATCCAGTAGGCGCGGGGGCGGGGAGTGCGGCGAAGAGGCCGGTGTCCGGGAAGGACGCCGGCCTCGCTGAGCTGCGGGGCTGCGCGGTTCGGTTCCGCTGAGGCTGCGCGGTTCGGTTCCGTCGAGTCGGGCGGAGACCAGCGCGTCGTCCGAGCAGGAGCGGTGGGCCTCGCCGTATGCCCGCCGCGGGTGATCAGCCGTGCCCTCGCGGGGCGGACGCTCTGGCGGACATCGACGGTGGGGAACCGGTTCTTCGGTGACCGCCGCCGGCACGTGCGCGGCTACCACGCCCGACGCCTGGGGGCCGAGCGTGATCGCCGGTCATCCGGTGCGGCGGGCGGGCTGGGCCGGCGGCTGTACGGCGGGGGGCGAGAGCGAGGCGACCTGGGCCGCCGCGTCGGCCAGTCGCCCCACCTGGGGGCGGGCGCGGTCCGCGGCCGGCACCCCGGCGATGGCCGTCGCCTCGGGTGGCGGGGGCGCCGCCCGGTGACGCTCGTCGGGCCCGTTCGCGACCGAGGACCAGGTGCGCAGCCGGTGACTGGCGGCCTCGTCGAGGGTCACCGGACCCCCACGCTGCTCGGCCAGCCGGCTCGCCTCCCGGCCGAGTGCGGCCACGTCGTCCCAGCCGAGGCTGAGCACCACCGAGAGCTCGGCGCCGCCGCCGGGGAGCCCTTGCATCATCGGTTCACTGCGATCGGTCATGACGCTCCTGTCGTGGAGGCAGCAGGTAGCCGGTAGTACGCAGTCAGGGGGCGTCATGTTCACGCCGCCCCGTGAAGCGAATCGGCCCCCGGGTTACCGGCGGTCGCTGTCCGGCGGGCCCGCGCCGGCCCTCCCGCCACCGTCCGCGGCGAGCCCGGAGGTGTGCCATCGTGGCGGTCATGGGGTCGGCGAGGGACTTGGACATGGCGGTGTTCGTCGGGCTTCAGGCGTCCGGGAAGTCCACCTTCCACGCCCGGTGCCTGTCCGGCCGGTACGCGCTGGTCAGCAAGGATCTGTTTCCGCGGGGTGCCCGGCGCAGGCAGGAGCGTCAGATGCGGCTCGTGGCGGAGGCGCTGACCGCCGGCAACCCGGTGGTGGTCGACAACACCAACCCCTCGCCCGAGGATTGGGCGCCGCTGGTGGAGCTGGGCCACGCCCTTGGTGCGACGGTGACGGCGTACTGGTTCCCCCCGGACGTCGAGGGCTCTCTGCGGCGCAACGCCGCCCGCGAGGGGCGGGACCGGGTGCCGGACGTCGGGATCTTCGCCACGGCCGGGCGGCTGCGCGAGCCGTCTCTCGCGGACGGGTTCGACGCGGTGCTGGAGGTGCGTTTCGACGGCCACGGCGGCTTCGCCGTGCGTACCCTCGCCCGCGCGCCCCGCCCGTCCGGTCCCGGTTGACACGCCACGCGGGCGAACCGGCACCGGCCCGGCGGATCAATTCCGAACCGGGGCGTGGCGGGCTCACGGCCCCCTTGAGGGGCGGCTGGGAGCCTGCGCCGCCCCCGGTGGAGGCGACGGCCACCAGGCCGGCCCTCTCGTGCGCTCATTCGGTGCGGCGCCTGTAGGCCAGCAGCCGCACCCGGAGAACGATCGTGAACAGCACGACCGCGACGGCGCAGTACAGCACACCGTGGGCGGTTCCCCGGACGGCACCGATGACGCTCCAGACGACCCAGGCGCCGAGGAGCACGCACAGCGCGGTCCAGGCGATGTCCGCCATGCGGTTGTACAGCTGAGCGTGCTGGACCGTGCCCGGCTCCAGCTCCGACATCGTCTCTTGGTCGCGTTCCATGACACCTCCCGTCCCGGGGCCGTCCATCCCGGGCGGCCCCCATCCCTGGTGTCCCTCGTGCCCCGGCCGGCGGAGCTCACGCCGCCGTCGTCCGACGGCAGCCATCGCGGCCACCCGCCGGACCCGGTCGCGCCGCGCACGGCGCCGCCCGCGCCCGGGGGGGAAGGCGCCGCGCACGGCGGGTTGTGTCCGCGACGCTCAGTCGGGGCTGGTCCGGAAGCGGCGTCGGTACTCGGTCGGTGTCGTGTCGAGTCTGCGGCGAAAGGCCCTGACAAGGGTGTCGACGGTGCCGAATCCGCAGGTGGTCGCGATGCGTTCGAGGGTGGCGTCGGTGGACTCCAGCTGGTTGCGGGCCCTCTCGACGCGGACCGATTCGATGTAGGCGTGCGGTGTCGTGCCCAGCTCGTTCTTGAAGATCCGGGTGAGCTGCCGGTCACTGACGTGGGCCTGTTCGGCGAGGTGCGCGACGGTGAGCGGTGCGGCGGTGTTGCGCAGGATGTAGTGGCGGAGTTCTTCGATGCGCCGGGTCGTGGAGACCTGCTCCAGAGGGACGCTGAACTGACTCTGCCCACTTGGCCGTTTCAGGTACATCACCAGTTGCCGGGCGACGCGCAGTGCGACGGCTTCGCCGAGGTCGTCGGCGATGAGCGCGAGTGACAGGTCCAGACAGGCGCTGATCCCCGCGCCGGTCCACACGTTTCCCTCGCGGATGAAGATCGGATCGGAGTCGACCTCGACCGCGGGATGGTCGGCGGCAAGCTGCTGAGCGGTGGACCAGTGCGTGGTGGCACGCTTGCCGTCGAGGAGTCCGGAGGCGGCGAGGATGTGCGCTCCGACGCAGACGGAGGTGATCCTCCGGGTCCGCTGGGCGAGTTGTTTCACCCGCTCCACCACGGCTGGATCGACGAGCGCGTGCACGCGGCGGTGGCCGTCGACCTCGACCGAGCCCGGCACGACGAGTGTGTCGATGCTCCTCGTCGTCAGCTCTTCGAAGGTGACGTCGGGCAGGACACGGACCCCGGCGGCGGTGACGATGGGGTCCATGGTCTCGGCGGCGAGGGCCACGTCGTAACCCGCCGCGTCCTCTGTCTCGCGCCGTGCGAGGGAGAACACCTCCGGTGGCCCCGTGACGTCGAGCAGATCGACGCCTTCGAAGAGAACGATGACGATCAGTCGTTCGATGGTGTTCACGAGCCCCCCTGGCCGACGACGGTGATGTCATTTTCTGCATGCTAGATGACATTGCCGACGCGCGTGCCGGGCCATAACGTCATGGGTGCAGGTCACCGCACCGATGCACTCCTCCCTCAACTCCCCTCCCCCAGGTGGTACTCCATGCCCAGAACGACGCTGCGTCAGCTCAACGGCTTCGATGACACGCCCGCGAAGCTCGCCGACTCGACCCTGGTCCTGATCGATTATCAGAACACCTACACGACCGGCGTCATGGAGCTGGACGGCTGGCAGCCCGCCCTCGACGCCGCCGCCCGGTTGCTGGAACGCGCCCGCCGGGAGGGCGCCAAGGTCATCCATGTCGTCAACGACGGCGGCGAAGGCACACCGTACGACGTCCGCGCCGAGATCGGCCGGATCCATCCGGACGTAGCGCCGGCCGACGGCGAGCCCGTGGTCGTCAAGGAGGCCCCCAACGCCTTCCACGGTACCGACCTGGGCCGGCTCGTCGACGAGTCGGGCAGGAGCGATCTCGTCATCGCCGGGTTCATGACCCACATGTGCGTGGCGTTCACCGCCCAGGGAGCCTTCCTGCGAGGCAACCGGCCCACTGTCGTGGCCGATGCCAGCGCCACCCGCTCGCTCCCGGTCGCGGGTACGGAGCTGGACGCCCGCCAGGTGCACCTCAGCGCCCTCGCCACCATCGCCGACCTGTACGGGGTCGTCGTTCCGTCCCAGGAGGACCTCCACTGATGAAGCCGCTGCGTTCAGCCGTCGCGCTCTGCACCGCCGCCGTTCTCGCGGCCACCGTCGCCGCGTGCGGCGGAAGTTCCGAGGCAGCCTCCGCCACGGACGAGCCGTCGGCTTCCGTCGCTCAGGGGAACGTCGCCAAGGACACGACGACGTTGAGGGAACTCAACGGCTTCGACGAGACTCCGGCCAAACTGTCCGACGCGACGCTCATCCTCGTCGACTACCAGAACACCTACACCGACGGCGTGATGGAACTCGACGGGTGGCAGCCCGCGGTGACCAACGCGGAAGCCCTGCTGAAGCGGGCCCGTAAGGCCGGCACCCCGGTCATTCACATCGTCGACAAGGGTTACGACCTGAAGTCGAAGGCCGGTCAGATCATCCCCGCGCTCAAGCCCGTCAAGGGGGAGCCGGTCGTCGAGAAGAGCGTTCCGAACGCCTTCCACGGCACCGATCTCGCCGAGAAGGTCAAGAAGGCGGGGAAGAAGAATGTGATCGTCGCCGGATTCATGACCAACATGTGTGTCCTGTTCACCACGCAGGGCGCCTTCCTCAACGGGTACAAGCCGACCGTGGTCGCCGACGCCTCGGCCACCCGGCCGCTGCCGCTGAAGGGCAACCCGAACGGCATCCCCTCGAAGCAGCTCCACGAAGCCGCTCTCGCCACGGTCCAGGACCTCTACGGAGTCGTGGTGCCGTCGCAGGATTCCCTGACCTGAGAGTCGGTGTCCGGCAGGCGGCGCGGCCGAGCAGCCTCGGCCGCCCAACGGCCGGGCAGCGGTTGGCGGGTGGCGGGTCGCTCCCCGCGCCACGCGCCACGCGCCACCGCGCTGTCTGCCCGCTCCTGCCGATCCGGCTCCGATCCGGGTCCGGCTCCGGTCCGGCTGGAGCATGGCGGGCCTGCCGGCGACCGGAGCGTCGGCAGGCCGGTCCGCTTCTCCCCACGCTTGTCCCCACTTGGAACTTCCCCACCCTGAACTTCCCCCACCCTGAACTTCCCCCCACGTCTGTCCCCCCCCACCCTGAACTCCCCCCACATCTTTCCCCCCACCCCACAGAACACCGACATTCACCACGGAAAGACGGGGCATGGCAACTCGTAGAGGATTTCTGGGTACCGTTTCGGCAGCAGGGGCAGCCGCGCTCCTCGTGCAGACACAAGGGGCCACCAGCGCGTCGGCCGCACCGGCCGCGACCGACGAGAAGGCGGCACGGAACGCGATACGCAACGTCAACACCGGGATGCGCGCCAACTACGCGTCTCTCAAGTCCGAGCTGATCAAGCACCTCACCCCGGTCATCGTCGTCCAGAACAACGCCGTCGGCGGACGCTTCACCCTGATCAACAACGGGGTCCAGGTCGAGACGGTCGACCCGGTTCCGGAGTACTTCGAACTGGCCAAGTCCATCGCCCACATTCCTCTGGGCATCTACTCGGTGATCGCCGCCCACCTCAGCGACCAGGTGCCGAACATCCCCAACGCGGAGCGCATCGACCCGCACGACCTGGACATGGTCGCGTTCAAGACCCCGGGTGACAAGGGCTGGATCACTCCGCTGAACAGCTACCGGACCACACTGAATTCGGCACTCACGATGCTGCCCACCGCGAATCTCCCGCTCGACCTGGAAGCCGCCTGCAGCAAGATCCTCACGGAAGCCGTCACGTTCATCGACACCATCGTCAAGGCAGGGTCGTTCGACATGGTGGCGTTCAACCGGTTCGCCGCGACCGTCTACCCGTCCATCCGCGTCAACATGACCTTCGCCGCCACCGCGCAGATCACCGGCATAGAGGGGTTGATGAAGCGGTGGCGCACGCTGATCGGTGAGCAGGCGTGGAGCGACCTGTACGTCACGGTGCTGTCGATCTGGACGACGTCCGAACTGAACCAGGCGTCCATCATCATCCGCCGCACCATGAACCAGGCGAAGGTGAACACCCACCTGATCGACCTGCCCACCGTGCAGACCCTCTCGGACCCGATCGCCGTGGCCCTGGACAACCTGGCGCGCATCGTCCAGGACAACGTCGCCGCCGAGATGGTCTTCAACACCGACCTCCAGGTCGCTGACGCCCTCAAGGGCAAGGAGGACCTGCTGTCGGACGAGATCCTCCAGCAGATCGGTGGAACGGCGCCCACCGCCAAGACCGCCGCCTTCAGCGCGGCGGCAGCCGGGACCTGCCCGATCACCGGGCACACCGCGGCGGTGTGATCAACGGGCGCCTCCTGTCCCCGGGCCCTCGGGCCAGGGGGCGCCTCGGTCGGCCCACGGGACGTCCCACGGAGGTTCAGCCGACGCGCTGACCTGGTTCGCCGGCGCAGGAGTCGCAGGGCCGCAGGAGTCGCAGGACAAGGACACCCGTCCCCAACCGGTCGCCGACTGGTCGCCAGGAATGATCAAAGGCCGGTTTCGGATGTCTCCGAAACCGGCCCTGACCTGCGACTCTTTCGAGTCGGGACGACAGGATTTGAACCTGCGACCCCTTGACCCCCAGTCAAGTGCGCTACCAAG
>NZ_JBEXQK010000020.1:0-109149 GCF_040612535.1 Streptomyces sp. NPDC006368 | reverse complement strand
CTCCTCGCGGGCCGCCGCCGGCCTGGACCTGCCCGAACGGGGCCGCTACGCGGTGGTCGTACTCCGCAGTGACCGGCGGGACGTGGCGCACCGGCTCACCATCACCGAGATGCTGCGCAAGCACGGCGTGGTCGGCAAGTTCGTCGAGTTCTACGGTGAGGGCGTCTCCGCCACCTCCCTCGCGAACCGCGCCACCATCGGCAACATGTCGCCCGAGTTCGGCTCCACCGCCGCGATCTTCCCGATCGACGACGAGACCATCAAGTACCTCAAGCTCACCGGCCGCTCCGAGCAGCAGCTCGCGCTGGTGGAGGCGTACGCCAAGGAGCAGGGCCTCTGGCTGGACCCGTCCGCCGAGCCCGACTTCTCCGAGAAGCTGGAGCTCGACCTCTCCACGGTCGTCCCCTCCATCGCCGGCCCGAAGCGCCCGCAGGACCGCATCGTCCTCGCCAACGCCGCCGAGCAGTTCAAGCGCGACGTCCTCAACTACGTCGAGGCGGGCGTGACCGGCGGTGACGACCGCAAGCCGGGCGTCCCGCAGCAGGAGAAGCCGCACGGCGTGGCCTCCCCGGTCGACGAGGCGAGCTCCGAGTCGTTCCCCGCCAGCGACGCCCCGGCCTACGGAAACGACGACAACGGCGCCGGCGCCCCGCAGCACGACGAGGCCACGGGCGAGACCGTTCCGTCCAACCCGGTCACCGTGACCGCCCCCGACGGCTCGACGTACGAGATCGACCACGGCGCCGTCACCGTCGCCGCGATCACGTCCTGCACCAACACCTCCAACCCGTACGTCATGGTCGCCGCCGCGCTGGTGGCCAAGAAGGCGGTCGAGAAGGGCCTGACCCGCAAGCCGTGGGTCAAGACCACCCTCGCGCCGGGCTCGAAGGTCGTCACCGACTACTTCGACAAGGCGGGCCTCACCCCGTACCTCGACAAGGTCGGCTTCAACCTCGTCGGCTACGGCTGCACCACCTGCATCGGCAACTCCGGCCCGCTGCCGGAGGAGGTCTCCAAGGCCGTCAACGACAACGACCTCGCCGTGACGTCGGTCCTCTCCGGCAACCGCAACTTCGAGGGCCGGATCAACCCCGACGTCAAGATGAACTACCTGGCCTCCCCGCCGCTGGTCGTCGCGTACGCCATCGCGGGCTCCATGAAGGTGGACATCACCAAGGACGCCCTCGGCACCGACCAGGACGGCAACCCGGTCCACCTGAAGGACATCTGGCCCTCCGAGGCCGAGGTCAACGACGTCGTCGCCAACGCCATCGGCGAGGACATGTTCGCCAAGTCCTACCAGGACGTCTTCGCGGGCGACGCCCAGTGGCAGGCGCTGCCGATCCCCACCGGCAACACCTTCGAGTGGGACCCGCAGTCCACCTACGTCCGCAAGCCCCCGTACTTCGAGGGCATGACGATGGAGACGACCCCGGTCGAGGACATCACGGGCGCCCGCGTGCTGGCCAAGCTGGGCGACTCGGTCACCACCGACCACATCTCCCCGGCCGGCGCCATCAAGGCCGACACCCCGGCCGGCCAGTACCTCACCGAGCACGGTGTGGAGCGCCGCGACTTCAACAGCTACGGCTCGCGCCGCGGCAACCACGAGGTCATGATCCGCGGTACGTTCGCCAACATCCGCCTGCGCAACCAGATCGCGCCGGGCACCGAGGGCGGCTACACCCGCGACTTCACCCAGGACGGCGGTCCGGTGTCGTTCATCTACGACGCCTCCCGCAACTACATCGAGCAGGGCGTCCCGCTCGTCGTCCTCGCGGGCAAGGAGTACGGCTCCGGCTCGTCCCGCGACTGGGCCGCCAAGGGCACCGCGCTCCTCGGCGTCAAGGCCGTCATCGCCGAGTCGTACGAGCGCATCCACCGCTCGAACCTGATCGGCATGGGCGTCCTGCCGCTCCAGTTCCCGGAGGGGCGGACCGCCGAGTCCCTCGGCCTGTCCGGCGAGGAGACCTTCTCCATCTCCGGCGTCACCGAGCTGAACGAGGGCCGCACGCCGCGCACGGTCAAGGTCACCACCGACACCGGTGTCGAGTTCGACGCGGTCGTCCGCATCGACACCCCCGGTGAGGCGGACTACTACCGCAACGGCGGCATCATGCAGTACGTGCTGCGCTCGCTGATCCGCGGCTAGTCCCGCACCGCATCGCACCGCACCGGCCGCCACCCCCTCACGGGGTGGCGGCCGGTCGTGTCGTACCCGGGCCCCTGTCCCGCGCGCCGTGGACCCCGACAGCGATCCGCAAGCGATCCGCACCGCCGACTCCCGGACGCGCCCGCGCACGACCGGGAGTACGACGGCCGGCGGGCTACGGCGTCCGGCGGCCGGAGCCGGCCCGCTGGGACAGCAACTCCACCTCCGCCAGCGTCGCCGCCGCGGCGGGCACCAGCCGGTACCGGTCGTACGCGCCGGGCCGGGCCACCGTGAACACCCGCGTCTGCCGGTCCCAGGCGAAGGACTCACCGGACCGGCTGTCCAGGTCCCGCCACGTCGTGCCGTCCCGCGAGCCCTGCAGCACCCAGCCGGCCGGGGCCTTGTCCCGGTCCGAGGAGGTCAGCGTGTACTGCACCGCCCGCGTGCCGGCCGGGACCGGCAGGTCCACCGGCTCCACCGCCGTGAGACCGGCCTGCGTGCCGGAGGTGTCGTCGAACAGCTCACCCGGGCCGGACAGCGCATCGCGGCGCGGTGACGGCACCCGGTCGTCCCGGGTGATCGAGACGGGCGTCGCGTCCTTGCCCGTGCCCCACGCCGACGGCCTGGGGCCCATGTCGAACTCCAGCGTCCCGCCGCCCGCGAGGAGCGCGTGCGGCAGCGCCGTCGACGACCACCGCTTGCCGTTGACCTTCAGGCCCCGTACGTAGATGTTCCGCGCGCTGTTCTCCGGAGCCCTGACCACCAGCGTGCGGCCGTTGTCCATCCGCACCGTCGCCTTCGAGAACAGCGGCGAGCCGATCGCGTACTCCCCGCTGCCCATCACCAGCGGGTAGAAGCCGAGCGCCGAGAACAGCCACCAGGCGGACTGCTCGCCGTTGTCCTCGTCACCGTGGTAGCCCTGGCCGATCTCGCTGCCCGTGTAGAGACGGGAGAGCACCTCGCGCACCTTCTCCTGCGTCTTCCAGGGCTGCGAGGCCGCGTTGTACATGTACGTGACGTGGTGGGCGACCTGGTTGGAGTGCCCGTACATGCCCATCCGTACGTCCCGTGCCTCGGTCATCTCGTGGATGACGCTGCCGTACGAGCCCACGAACTCGGGCGACGCGGTCTCGGGGGTCGAGAAGTAGGTGTCCAGCTTCCTGGCGAGGCCCGCGCGCCCGCCGTACAGATTGGCCAGGCCACGGCTGTCCTGCGGGGCGGTGAAGGCGTAACCCCAGCCGTTCGTCTCGGTGTAGTCGTACCCCCAGATCCTCGGGTCGTACGAGGCCGAGGGCACCCGCCACTCGCCCTTCGGGTTGCGGCCCTGGAAGAAGCCCGCCCGGGAGTCGAAGAGCGTGACGTACTGGCGTGCCCGGTTGAGGAAGTACGCCGACTCCTCCTTGTACCGGGTCTTGCCGGTCTTCCGGTGAAGCGCGTCGGCCATCCTCGCCAGGCCGTAGTCGTTGAGGTAGCCCTCCAGCGACCAGGACAGGCCCTCGTGCGTCTCGGTCGAGGCGTAGCCCAGGAACGGTGACGTCTCCATGCCCTTGCGGCCGACGCCCCGGCTCGGCGGCACGACGGTCGCGTTCTTCAGCGCCGCCTCGTACGCCGCCGCCGCGTCGAAGTCCACGCCCTTGACGTACGCGTCGGCGAACGCCACGTCGGACGAGGTGCCGGTCATCAGGTCGGCGTAGCCGGGGGAGGACCAGCGGGAGATCCAGCCGCCGTCCTTGTACTGCTGGACGAAGCCGTCCACCAGCTCACCCGCCCTGCGCGGGGTGAGGAAGGAGTACGCCGGCCAGGTCGTCCGGTAGGTGTCCCAGAAGCCGTTGTTGACGTACACCTTGCCGTCGACGATCCTCGCGCCGCTGTGCGTCGGCGTGTCCGGGCCGGTCCGCGGCGAGAAGGGGCTCGCGTACCGGTCCTTGCCGCCGACCCTCTCGAAGCCGGAGTTGGGGTACAGGTACAGCCGGTAGAGGTTGGAGTAGAGGGTCACCAGCTGGTCGCGGGTCGCGCCCTCGACCGTCACCCGGCCGAGGACGTCGTCCCAGGCGTCCTGCGCCCGTTCCCGGACCTCTTCGAACCGGGTGCCCGAAGGGATCTCGGCGGCCAGGTTCCGCCGCGCCTGCTCGACGCCGATCAGCGACGTCGCCATGCGCAGCGTCACCGTGCGGTCCGCGCCCGCGTCGAAGCGGAGATGACCTTTGACGCCCGCCGAAGCGGAATCGGTGACCGGCGCGTCGAAGACGCCGTACACGAACATCCGCGTCGCTCCCGTCGACAGACCGCTCTTGACGTCGGAGAAGCCGGTGAAGGAGCGGCTCGCCGGGTCGAGGGTCAGCCCGCCCTCCTCCGTGACGTTGTCGAAGACGACCGAGGCGTCCTCACCGGGATAGGTGAAACGCATCATCGCGGCGTGGTCCGTCGGGGTGATCTCGGCCCGCAGGCCGTTCTCGAAGGTCACGCCGTAGTGGTGCGGTCTCGCCCTCTCCTTCTCGTGCCGGAAGGGCAGGGCGCGGGCGGTACGGGCCGCCGGCGGGACGCCCGCCGCGGCGGAGGGCATCAGCTGGAAGGTCTGCCGGTCGCCCATCCAGGGGCTCGGCTCGTGGCTGGCGCCGAACGCCTGCACCGTGGGCAGGTTGTCCGCGTTGTTGCCCCGGGCGTACTCGTACAGCCAGCTCTTCGAGGCCGCGTTGGTCACCGGCGTCCAGAAGTTGAAGCCGTGCGGGACCGCCGTCGCCGGGAAGGTGTTGCCGCGCGAGAAGGACGAGCTGGAGTTGGTGCCGCGCACCGTCGAGGCGTAGTCCGACGGGCGGGCGGGCGGACGCTCGGGCGCCTTGCGGGTGAGCGCGATGTCGTCGATCCAGCCCTGGAACTTCCCCGGCCCCTTCGGCGCGTCGTACGCCACCAGGATCCGGTCCACGGTCCGGCCCGCCGCCACCCCGCCGATCGACGCGGTGACCTGGTTCCACTGGTTGACGTAGAGCCGCTTGGCCGCGCCCTGGCCCCGCGGGGTGAGCGGCCCGCCGTGGCTGTCGACCGCGCCCAGCTCGCTCAGCAGGGTGCCGTCGGTGAACACGAGGTCCACGGACACGTGCGTCGCCGGGTAGTTCAGGTCCGTCTCCGCCATGGCGGGGAAGATCCGGTACGACAGCTCGGTGTCGCGGCCGACGGCCAGGTCGACGTCGAAGACCTTGTTGTACGAGTGGGCGCGCCCGGTCGGCCGGTGCGTACCGGCGTAGCGCAGCGCCCGCTTGCCGGTGAACCCGGCGTTCGCCTTGGCCGTGGGGGAGCCGCCGGGGCCCCGGTCGGGATGGCTGCGCATCTCGGGCGGGACGGGCGTGGAGGTGTCACCGTTCGAGAACTGGACGTCGGCGAGCTGGGTGATGTCGGCGCCGTTGTTCCGGGCGATCTCCAGCCGGTAGTGCGCGTACCCGGTCGCCTGGTGGACGTCGTACGTCTTCGTCTCGAAGCGCTTCTCGAAGACCTGGCCCTCGCGGGTGTCCAGGACCGTCCACTCCTTGCCGTCCGTCGATCCCTGGAGCGTCCAGTCCTTCGGGTCGCGGCCGGCGGCGTCATTGGCCGACGTGAGGGCGTACGTCACCACGGTGACCGGTTCGTCGAGGTCGAATTCGACCCAGGCGGTGGGGGAGAACGTGAGCCATTTGGTGCCGGGCTGGAGGTCGACCAGGTTCTCCTTGGTCTCCCCCGACGCGGTGTTCTCACCGCTGGCGCGCAGATCCGTCACTTTCTCGGTGACATTGCCCGGTATTCCGGCGGAGAACTCGCCGTCAACGCCGGACGCCCGTTTGTGTCCGCTCTCGTCCGTGTCGACGGTGTCGCGCCAGGTGGGCGGTGTCTCCTCCGTTTCGAACGAGGAACGGAACTCCCGCTGCGACGCGTCGGGTTGGCGGGGGACGGCGAGCGCGGCCGAGGGGGCAGCCGTCACGGTCAGGGAAGCGGCCACCACCAGGGTGGCCGTACGAAAGCGTCTGTCCCGGGTTCTCGGTCTGCACTGCATCCGCGGGCCTGCCTCCTGCCGAAGCGCGTCGGACAACGTTGTCAGATGATCTGCGCAGGAACCAGTAGGGAGTAAGTGGCAGGGGGTGTCAAGGGTGTTGGCGCCAGCGAAAGACTGAATCCGGTCGTTCTGCCGATCCTGACGGCGTGTAATTGTGGGCCAGGTCGGGACGCATTTCCGTGAGGTCTCAACTCGGGAAAGAGTACCGGGCAATGTTGCTCTCGATCTTGCTCAGTTGACGCGAAGTGGACTATACCTGTCGGCGTCCGGGTCGCCCGTTTTCGTGCGTGCCGATCGGGACGGCGTGGAGCCGCGCCATCCGGTCGCCAGCCGTACCGGCCGGCGTCGGTACGCCGGCACCAGCGCCACCCAGCACCAGCGCCACCCAGCACCTGCACCTCCCGCACCACCAGCACCTGCACGACCCAACCTGCACAAGACCGCGGTGGCGGGGGCCCCTTCGCCTCAGGCGAGGAGTACGGGCGACCGGTACACCGCCTGAGTCCTGGAGAAGGCGAGGACTTGAGCATGGGATCCACCTCCGCCCGCACTGACAATGAGGGCCTCGGCCGTCGTGATCTGATCAAGCGGTCCGCCGCACTCGGCCTGATCACCGTTCCCGCCATCGGCTTCGTATCCGCCTGCGCCACCGGTGGGGGCGGTGACGGCGGCAAGGAGACCAAGGCGCCCGTCGGCGAGAAGAGCGCCAAGAACCCACTGGGCGTGGCCAAGGGCGCCCCGCTGGAGGCGTTCATCTTCAAGGGCGGCCTGGGCGACCAGTACGCGAAGGACGCCGAGGCCGATTACAAGGCCACCTACGGGGCGGCGGTCAAGCACACCGGCACCCAGCAGGTCGGCCCCAAACTCACCCCGCGCTTCGCCGGCGGCAACCCCCCGGACATCATCGACAACTCCGGCGCCGACCACCTCGACATGAACAAGCTGTCCACCCAGGGCCAGCTCCAGGACCTCGCCGCGCTGCTCGACGCGCCCTCCCTGGACGACCCGAACAAGAAGGTCCGCGACACGATCCACCCCAGCACCGTCGAGAAGGGCATGCACGGCGACACCTTCGACGTGCTCTACTACGCCTTCACCGTCTACGGCACCTGGTACTCCGGGAAGCTGCTGGCCGACAAGGGCTGGACGTACCCCAAGACCCTCTCCGAGATGGTCACGCTCTGCGGCGACATCAAGAAGGCCGGCATCGCGCCCTGGACGTACCCGGGCAAATTCCCCTACTACGTCCACTTCAACCTCTTCGCCCAGATCGCCAAGATCGGCGGCATGGAGAAGTGGATCGCGATCGACAACCTGGAGCCGAACGCCTGGACGTCGAACGACGGGGTCAAGGAGGTCATCGAGCACTACGAGGAGCTCGCGGCCAAGAAGTACTTCCTCGAAGGCAGCCAGGGCCTCACCCACATCCAGTCCCAGACCGCCTGGAACAGGGGCAAGGCCGTCTTCATGCCCAACGGCTCCTGGGTCGAGAACGAGGCCGCCCCCACCACGCCGAAGGACTTCGGCATGGCCGTCGGCGCCCTCTTCGACGGCACCGGCGACGCCATGCCGCACGGCACCCTGCGGGTCGAGCCGAGCGAGCCGTACATCGTCGCCGCCAAGGGCAGGAACCCGGTCGGCGGCATGGAACTGCTGCGCATCATGCTCTCCAGGAAGCACGCCCAGAACTTCGCCACCAAGGTGAAGTCGCTGACCTGTGTCGTGGACGCCACGCAGGGCATGACCCTCTCACCCGGTCTCGCCTCCGCCGGCAAGGTCTTCAAGGAGGCCGGCGAGAA
This sequence comes from Streptomyces sp. NPDC006368, assembly GCF_040612535.1. Taxonomy (NCBI): domain Bacteria; kingdom Bacillati; phylum Actinomycetota; class Actinomycetes; order Kitasatosporales; family Streptomycetaceae; genus Streptomyces; species Streptomyces sp. NPDC006368. Next base: position 101,177 of record NZ_JBEXQK010000020.1, on the reverse strand, counting down.
CCTGATCAGCCTTCATCTGCAGGAGTGGTACCCGGCACTCACCGACGAGAAGATCGGCGGACTGACCGGCCAGCTGCTCACGGGTGAGCTCAAGGCTGCCGATTGGATCAGGAAGACCCAGGCGGAGTGCGACCGGGTCGCCAAGGACGACTCCGTCACCAAGTTCAAGCGCACCGCCTGACCGGTGTTCGAGCGCACCGCCTGACCGGTCGGACCGACACCCGATTCGACGCACCGAGGGGAAGGGCCGGGGAGCACATGCAACACGGCAAATACCGATTCATCGTGGGCTTCCTGGCCCTGCCTCTGCTCATCTACGGCGTCTTCGTCATCTCGCCCTTCGTGCAGGCGTTCCAGATCTCGATGACGGACTGGTCCGGGCTCGTGGGCAGCGCCACGTTCGTCGGCCTGGACAACTTCCACAAGCTCTGGCAAAGCGACGACTTCTGGAACGCCCTGCGGCACAACGTCTACATGCTGGCGCTGGTCCCGGTGGTGACGCTCGGTCTCGGCCTCTTCTTCGCCTTCATGCTCAACGTGGGGGGCCGCCGCCGGAAGAACGAAGCGGTCGCCGGTGTGGCCGGCTCGAAGTTCTACCGGTTCGTCTTCTTCTTCCCGCAGGTCATCTCCGTCACCATCGTCGCGGTCATCTGGTTCAACATCTACAACCCCGACCCGGACGACGGCATGCTGAACGCACTGCTGGGCGGCGTCGGCCTGGACGGACTGCAGAACTCCTGGCTGGGGGAGAAGAGCCTCGCCCTGTGGTGCATCGGCGCGGTCATGATCTGGAGCCACGTCGGCTTCTACGTGGTGCTGTTCTCCGCGGCGATGGCCTCCATCCCGCGCGACATCTACGAAGCGGCGCTGCTGGACGGCGCGAGCCGCTTCCACACCTTCTTCAGGATCACCCTCCCGCTGCTGTGGGACACCGTCCAGACCGGCTGGGTGTACATGGGCATCATCGCCCTGGACGCCTTCGCCCTGGTCCAGATCATGTCGGTGAACATGGGAGGCCCGGACGGCGCCACGGACGTCATGCCGCTGAGGCTCTACCTCACGGCCTTCCGCGACAGCCAGTTCGGCTACGCCTCCGCCATGGGCGTCGCGATGCTCATCGTCACCATGACGTTCGCAGTGCTCACGATGCGCTTCGCGCGCCGTGAGCGGATCGAGTACTAGGGGTACGGCGGATGACGACCGAAGAGATCGACGAGATCCCCGCGGTGACGAAGCGGGACACGGGGCCGGACGGGCGGCCGGGCACGGGGCCCACCACGGTCACCGGCAAGCCGGGGCCGGCCACCGGCCGCACCTCCGAGGGCGGCGTGCTCAACGTCTTCTCCCACTCCATCCTGCTCCTGTGGGCGCTGATGGTCGGCGTGCCGCTGCTCTGGGTGCTGTGGAGCGCCTTCAAGGACAGCAACGGCATCCTCACCGACCCGTGGGGCCTGCCGACCGCCCTGCGCTGGGAGAACTGGTCCAACGCGTGGGACGACGCGAACATGGGACAGTACTTCATCAACACCGCGATCGTCGTCGGCGGTTCGGTCATCGGCACCATGGTGCTCGGGTCGATGGCCGCGTACGTTCTGGCCCGCTTCACCTTCCCCGGCAACAGGTTCATCTACTACCTGTTCGTGGCCGGCATGTCCTTCCCCGTCTTCATGCTGGTCATCCCGCTCTTCTTCGTCCTGCGGGACTTCCCCGGCAGCTCGCTGCTGGCCACCTACCACGGGCTGATCCTCGTCTACATCGCCTATTCGCTGCCGTTCACCGTCTTCTTCATGACGGCCTTCTTCCGCACGCTGCCGACCTCGGTCGCGGAGGCGGCGCTGATCGACGGCGCGTCGCACACGCGCACGTTCTTCCAGGTGATGGTGCCGATGGCCAAGCCCGGCCTGATCAGCATCGGCATCTTCAACTTCCTGGGGCAGTGGAACCAGTACCTGCTTCCCATGGTGCTCAACCAGCAGGAGGAGAAGTACGTCCTCACCCAGGGGCTGGCGATGATCGCGCTCCAGCAGGGCTACGAGAACGACTGGGGCGCCCTCATGGCGGGCATGATGATCGCGATGCTGCCGGTGCTCGTCGTCTACACGATCTTCCAGCGCCAGGTCCAGGCGGGCCTCACCGCCGGTGCCCTGAAGTGACGCCGTTCGAGTAATTTCCGTACGAAGAGCGAACCGCCCGCCGGTGGAGCATCCTCCATCGGCGGGCGGTTTGCCGGTTTACGCAGGTCAATATCCCTTTTCCGCCGATGTGCTTCGCTCATCAGAGGTCCGCGATGCTCAAGGCCTTGACGGGGGGCAACCCAAAAGGCTCAGCTTAGAGTTCACATGTTGGAGAAAACGGCAGGAGTGAGTGAGTCGATGGAGACTCCGGGGTCGCAGACATCTCTGCATCGGGCCAACCTCGAGCGGGTCGTACGTGCCGTGCGCATGGCCGGGTCGCTGACCCAGGCCGAGATCGCCAGGACCACCGGCCTCTCCGCGGCCACGGTCTCCAACATCGTCCGCGAGCTCAAGGACGGCGGCACCGTCGAGGTCACCCCGACCTCCGCGGGCGGCCGCCGCGCCCGCAGCGTCTCGCTCAGCGGTGACGCCGGCATCGTCATCGGCGTCGACTTCGGCCACACCCACCTGCGCGTCGCGGTGGGCAACCTCGCCCACCAGGTGCTCGCCGAGGAGGCCGAGCCGCTCGACGTCGACGCGTCCTCCGCGGAGGGCTTCGACCGGGCCGAACAGCTGGTCAAGCGGCTGATCGCGACGACCGGAATCGGCCAGGACAAGATCATCGGCGTCGGGCTCGGCGTGCCCGGCCCCATCGACGTCTCCTCCGGCACCCTCGGCTCCACCTCGATCCTGCCGGGCTGGACCGGCATCAACCCCAGCGACGAGCTCTCCGGCCGTCTCGGCGTCCCGGTGTACGTCGACAACGACGCCAACCTGGGCGCGCTCGGCGAACTCGTCTGGGGCGGCGGGCGCGGCGTCAAGGACCTCGCGTACATCAAGGTGGCCAGCGGTGTGGGCGCCGGCCTGGTGATCGACGGGCAGATCTACCGGGGTCCGGGCGGCACCGCCGGCGAGATCGGCCACATCACGCTCGACGAGTCGGGCCCGGTGTGCCGCTGCGGCAACCGCGGCTGCCTGGAGACCTTCACGGCCGCCCGCTACGTCCTGCCGCTGCTCCAGCCCAGCCACGGCCCCGACCTCACCCTGGAGCGGGTGGTGCAGCTCGCGCGGGAGGGCGACCCGGGGTGCCGCCGGGTGATCGCGGACGTCGGGCGCCACATCGGCAGCGGCGTGGCCAACCTGTGCAACCTCCTCAACCCCAGCCGCGTCGTGCTGGGCGGCGACCTCGCGGAGGCCGGTGAGCTGGTCCTCGCGCCCATCCGGGAATCCGTCTCGCGGTACGCCATCCCCAGCGCGGCCCGGCAGTTGTCGGTGGCGCCCGGGGCCCTCGGGGGACGCGCGGAGGTGCTCGGCGCCCTGGCCCTCGCCCTCAGTGAAATGGGCGATTCGACCCTTCTGTGGAGCGCCGGTCCCGCCTCCACCCCTGCGTTCACTTAGATAACGGATGGCACCGTTGTCATCTCGTTGTCAATTTACTCCTTGACGACGGAGTGTCGGCCGAGTTGACTTCCAGCCACCTCGGCCGCAACGTCGCGGCCTCGTCAGGGAGGCAACCCCACATGAACGCAATGACGCGACGCATCGTCATAGCCACGGCAGCGGTATCCATGGCCGCCACCCTCGCCGCCTGTGGCAAGGCGGGCGACGGTGACACCGCCGGTGGAAGTGGTGGCGACAGCAAGACCATCGGTCTGCTGCTGCCGGAGAACAAGACGACCCGGTACGAGACGTTCGACCGCCCGATCATCGAGGCGAAGATCAAGCAGGTCTGCGGCGACTGCAAGGTCCAGTACAACAACGCCGCGCAGGACACCGAGACGCAGAAGAAGCAGTTCGACGCGCTCGTCACGCAGGGCGTCAAGGTGATCATCCTCGACGCGGTCGACTACAAGGCCACCAAGTCCTGGGTGCAGCAGGCCGACAAGCAGGGCGTCAAGGTCGTCGCGTACGACCGGCTGGCCGAGGGCCCGATCTCCGCGTACGTGAGCTACGACAACGAGAAGATCGGCCGCCTCCAGGGCGAGGGCCTGGTCAAGGCGCTCGGCGCCAAGGCCAAGGACAGCAACGTCGTCATGATCAACGGCTCGCCGACCGACCCCAACGCGCCGCTGTTCAAGAAGGGCGCCCACAGCGTCCTGGACAAGCAGGTCAAGAAGGTCGTCTACGAGCAGGACATCCCCGACTGGTCGCCGGACGAGGCGAACAAGAAGATGGGCGCCGCCATCGACTCCCTGGGCAAGGACGGCTTCCAGGGCGTCTACTCCGCCAACGACGGCATGGCCGGCGGCATCATCACCGCCCTCAGCAAGCAGGGCGTCAAGGTCCCGGTCGGCGGCCAGGACGCCGAGCTCGCCGGTCTCCAGCGCATCCTGAAGGGCGACCAGGCCTTCACGATCTACAAGCAGATCAAGCCGGAGGCCGAGACCACCGCCGAGATCGCCGTCCGCCTCCTCAAGGGCGACAAGATCGACGACCTGGTCTCCACCAAGGTCACCAGCCTCACCGGCGAGTTCAAGAACATCCCGGCCAAGCTGTACGACGCCGAGGTCGTGACCAAGGACAACATCGCCTCCACGATCATCGCGGACAAGGTCTACAAGGCCGCGGACATCTGCACGGCCGAGTACAAGGCGGCCTGCGAGGCAGCGGGCATCAAGTAACCCCCCAGGAGAGGCCCCTCGCGGCGGCCCCCTGCACCGGTCCGGCGGCCCGCCCCGTCCACGCCCCGCAGCAGCGGGCGGGCGGCCGGACTCTTCCCACCCCCCTCGCACCCCCCTGCTCCACGTACCACCATCCCCGCCGGACAGGCGGCGAAGGAGATGATTCACGTGTCCGCTACGCCCGTGCTGGCGTTGCGCGGAGTCTCCAAGCGGTTCGGCGCCGTCCAGGCGCTCACCGATGTAGACCTGGAGATCCACGCCGGTGAGGTCGTCGCCCTGGTCGGCGACAACGGCGCCGGAAAGTCGACCCTCGTCAAGACGATCTCGGGTGTCCACCCCATCGATGAAGGCGCCATCGAATGGGAGGGCGACACGGTCCGCATCACCCGGCCGAACGACGCCCAGGACCTCGGAGTGGCCACCGTCTACCAGGACCTGGCGCTCTGCGACAACCTCGACGTCGTCGCCAACCTCTTCCTCGGCAGCGAGATCCGCAAGGCGTCCGTCCTCGACGAGATCGCCATGGAGAAGCGCGCCAAGGAGCTGCTGGACACCCTGTCCATCCGCATCCCCAGCGTCCGCATCCCGGTCGCCGCGCTCTCCGGCGGCCAGCGCCAGGTCGTGGCCATCGCCCGCGCCCTGATCGGCGACCCCAAGATCGTCATCCTGGACGAGCCGACCGCCGCCCTCGGCGTCGAGCAGACCGCCCAGGTCCTCGACCTGGTCGAGCGGCTGCGCGAGCGGGGCCACGGCGTCATCCTCATCAGCCACAACATGGCCGATGTGCGCGCCGTCGCCGACCGCGTCGCCGTCCTGCGCCTGGGCCGCAACAACGGTGTCTTCCACGTCAAGGACACCACGCACGAAGAGATCATCGCCGCGATCACCGGCGCCACGGACAACGCCGTGACCCGCCGCCAGGCGCGTACGGCCACGAAGGAGGACGCGAAGTGAGCGACCTCAAGACCCCCGCGACCAACGGGACCGAGGCCTCCGCGGCCCCCGTCCCCGCCGTCGACCCGCGTCTCCTCGTCCGCGAGGAGGGCCTCAAGGGCTACTGGACCGAGTTCACCCGCAAGGTCCGCGGCGGTGAGCTGGGCTCCCTGCCCGTCTTCATCGGCCTGATCGTCATCGCGATCGTCTTCCAGGCGCAGAACAGCAACTTCCTGTCCGCGAGCTCGGTCGCCAACATCGCCGTCTACACCTCCGGTCTCGGCATCATGGCGGTCGGCATCGTCTTCGTCCTCATCCTCGGCGAGATCGACCTGTCGGTCGGCTCGGTCGCGGGTGTCGGCGCCGCCGTATGGGCCGTGCTCAATGTGAGCAACGGCATGAACGACTGGCTCGCCGTCGCCATCGCCGTCCTCTCCGGCCTGGCGCTCGGCCTGCTCCACGGCTTCTTCTTCGCCAAGATCGGTGTCCCGGCCTTCGTCGTCACCCTCGCCGGCTTCCTCGGCTGGAGCGGCCTGCAGATCTGGCTCATGGGCAAGGAAGGCTCCATCAACGCCCCCACGGGCTCCATCGTCGAGAACCTGACCGGCTACTACTTCGAGGACAAGGCCGCCGCCTACGGCCTCGCCCTGGTCGCCGTCCTCGCGTACGCCGCCTCCCTGCTGCTGGACAGCAAGCGCCGCAAGGCCGCCGCCCTGCCCGCCCGCCCCACCAGCGAGGTCATCCTGCGCACGACTGTCGTCGCGGTCCTGTGCTTCGTCGTCGCCTACGTCCTCAACGAGCCCGCCGGCGCGCGCGGCCTGCCGCTCGCCCTGGTGCTCTTCCTGGTCGTCCTGGTCGTCGCCGACTTCGTCGCCCGCCGCACCACCTTCGGCCGCCAGGTCTTCGCGGTCGGCGGCAACGCCGAGGCCGCCCGCCGCGCCGGCATCAACGTCGACCGCGTCCGGATCACCGTCTTCGGCCTCTCCGGCCTGCTCGCCGCCTTCGGCGGCCTCTTCGTGGCCAGCCTCTCCGGCGGCGCCACCAAGAGCCTCGGCGGCGGCAACACGCTGATGCTCGTCATCGCCGCGGCCGTCATCGGTGGCACCAGCCTCTTCGGCGGGCGCGGCAAGGTCTGGTCCGCGCTGCTCGGCATGATCGTGATCCAGTCGATCCAGCAGGGCCTGAACATGCTCGGCATGGCCAGCGAGATCCAGTACATGATCACCGGCGCGGTGCTCCTCGCCGCCGTCGTGATCGACTCGGTCTCCCGCCGTACGCAGAAGACCGCAGGTCGCGCGTAAATCACACACCCAGTGCCCGGCACCGCCGAACCGGTGCCGGGCGCTGTCGCGTCTGCGCCATCGGCATGACGCGGAACCCACCGCCCGATGACCACCGTCACGGGCGGAACATTAGACTCGACCAAATCGGCAGCTCGACCAGCTCAACACGCAAGGAGGCACGGGTGGCTCTGCTGACCCGTATCACGGGCCCGCGCGATCTCGACCGGCTCTCCCCGGAGCAGCTGGACCTGCTGGCGGCGGAGATCCGGTCCTTCCTCGTGGAGGCCGTCTCCAAGACCGGCGGCCACCTCGGTCCCAACCTGGGCGTGGTCGAGCTGACCATCGCCCTGCACCGGGTCTTCGAATCCCCCAAGGACAAGATCCTCTGGGACACCGGCCACCAGTGCTACGTCCACAAGCTGCTCACCGGCCGCCAGGACTTCTCCAAGCTGAAGATGAAGGGCGGCCTGTCCGGCTACCCGGCCCGCGCGGAGTCCGAGCACGACGTCATCGAGAACTCGCACGCCTCCACCGTCCTCGGCTGGGCCGACGGCCTCGCCAAGGCCAACGAGGTCCTGAAGAAGGACGACCACGTCGTTGCGGTCATCGGCGACGGCGCGCTCACCGGCGGCATGGCCTGGGAGGCCCTCAACAACATCGCCGAGGCCAAGGACCGCCCCCTCGTCATCGTCGTCAACGACAACGAGCGCTCCTACGCCCCGACGATCGGCGGCCTCGCCAACCACCTCGCCACCCTCCGCACCACGGACGGCTACGAGCGCTTCCTCGCCCGTACGAAGGAGATCCTCGACCGCACCCCGGTCGTCGGAAAGCCGCTGTACGAGACGCTGCACGGCGCCAAGAAGGGCCTGAAGGACTTCATCGCCCCACAGGGCATGTTCGAGGACCTCGGCCTGAAGTACGTCGGACCGATCGACGGCCACGACATCGAGGCCCTGGAATCCGCTCTCACCCGCGCCAAGCGGTTCGGCGGCCCGGTCATCGTCCACTGCCTCACCGAGAAGGGCCGCGGCTACCAGCCCGCCCTCCAGGACGAGGCCGACCGCTTCCACGCCGTCGGCAAGATCCACCCGGACACCGGCCTGCCGATCGCCACCTCGGGCGCCGACTGGACCTCCGTGTTCGCCGACGAGATGGTCGCGCTCGGCAAGGAGCGCGAGGACATCGTCGCGATCACCGCGGCCATGCTCCAGCCGGTCGGCCTCGACAAGTTCGCCAAGGCCTTCCCCGACCGGGTGTACGACGTCGGCATCGCCGAGCAGCACGGCGCCGTCTCCGCCGCGGGCCTCGCCACCGGCGGGCTCCACCCGGTCTTCGCGGTGTACGCCACCTTCCTCAACCGCGCCTTCGACCAGGTCCTGATGGACGTCGCCCTGCACAAGTGCGGCGTCACCTTCGTCCTGGACCGGGCGGGCGTGACCGGCACCGACGGCGCCTCGCACAACGGCATGTGGGACATGTCGATCCTCCAGGTCGTGCCGGGCCTGCGGATCGCCGCCCCGCGCGACGCCGACCAGGTCCGCGCCCAGCTGCGCGAGGCCGTCGAGGTCGACGACGCGCCGACCGTCGTGCGCTACTCCAAGGGCGCGGTCGGCCCCGCCGTCGAGGCCGTGGGCCGGGTCGGCTCCATGGACGTGCTGCGCGAGCCCGGCGCCGACAAGCCGGACGTGCTGCTGGTCTCCGTCGGCGCGCTCGCCCCGATGTGCCTGGAGATCGCCGACCTGCTCGACAAGCAGGGCATCTCCACCACCGTCGTCGACCCCCGCTGGGTCAAGCCGGTCGACGACGCGCTGGCGCCGCTCGCCGCACTCCACCGCGTCGTCGTCACCGTCGAGGACAACGGCCGCGTCGGCGGTGTCGGCTCCGCCGTCGCCCAGGCGCTGCGCGACGCCGGCGTCGACGTACCGCTGCGTGACTTCGGCATCCCGCCGCGCTTCCTCGACCACGCCTCCCGCAAGGAGATCCTGGCCGAGATCGGTCTCACCGCGCCGGACATCGCCCGCCAGGTCACCGGCCTCGTCTCCAAGCTGGACGGCCGCGTGGAGGACCGGGTCGAGAACGCGGAGGCCGAGCCCGCCCGCGACTGACCCCCCGCGCGCCCGCGGCGCGGGCGCTCGAACAGTTCACCCAGCGTGTGCGCAACGGGCCGGAGAGTCACCCTGTAAGGGTGGTCCCTCCGGCCCATTCGCGTGAAACCCACCCGTACGGGTCCGGCCGGACCGCCCTGCGTCCCGATCATGGCCCGGACGACAAGCGCGGAGGTGCATGCGGTGAGTACAGAGACGGACCCGGCACGCGGGAACGGGATGTTCCGCACCAAGACGGTCGAGCAGTCCATCCAGGACACGGAGGAGCCCGAGCACGCCCTCAAGAAATCCCTCTCCGCCTGGGACCTGACGGTCTTCGGCGTCGGCGTCATCATCGGCACCGGCATCTTCGTGCTTACCGGAAAGGTCGCCAAGGAGAACGCCGGCCCGGCCACCGCGCTCGCCTTCGTCGCCGCGGGCATCGTCTGCGCGCTGGCCGCACTCTGCTACGCCGAGTTCGCCTCCACGGTCCCCGTGGCGGGCTCCGCGTACACCTTCGCCTACGCCTCCCTCGGCGAGCTGCCCGCCTGGATCATCGGCTGGGACCTGGTCCTGGAGTTCGCGCTCGGCACCGCCGTCGTCGCCGTGGGCTGGTCCGGCTACGTCCGCTCACTCATGGACAACGTCGCCTGGCATCTACCGGCCTGGCTCCAAGGTCCCGACGTGCCGGGCGGCACCTTCGACATCCTGGCGTTCCTGCTGGTCCTCGTGCTCACCGCGATCCTCGTGGTCGGCATGAAGCTGTCCGCCCGCATCACCGCGCTCGTCGTGGCGATCAAGGTGACCGTCGTCATGATCGTGATCGTCGCGGGCCTGTTCTTCATCGTCGGCGAGAACTACTCGCCGTTCATCCCCGAGGCGGTCGACCAGCAGGCCGGAGGCGGCTGGGACGCTCCGCTGGTCCAGACGATCTTCGGTTACCAGCCCACCAACTTCGGTGTCATGGGCATCTTCACCGCCGCCTCCGTCGTCTTCTTCGCCTTCATCGGCTTCGACGTGGTCGCCACCGCCGCCGAGGAGACCAAGCTCCCGCAGCGCGACATGCCGCGCGGCATCCTCGGCTCCCTCCTCATCTGCACCGTGCTGTACGTGGCCGTCTCGCTCGTCGTCACCGGTATGCAGCACTACACCGAACTGTCCGTCAGCGCCCCGCTCGCCGACGCCTTCAAGGCCAGCGGACACCCCTTCTACGCCGGTGTCATCAGCTTCGGCGCCGCCGTCGGCCTCACCACCGTCTGCCTCATCCTGCTGCTCGGACAGACCCGGGTGTTCTTCGCGATGAGCCGCGACGGACTGCTGCCGCGGTTCTTCTCCGTCACCCACCCGAGGTTCCGCACCCCCTACCGCCCGACCATCCTGCTCGGCGTGGTCATCGCCATCGTCGCCGGCTTCACCAGCATCAACGAGCTCGCGACCCTCGTGAACATCGGCACGCTCTTCGCATTCGTCATCGTCGCCACCGGCGTACTCATCCTGCGCCGCTCCCGCCCCGACCTCCACCGCGCGTTCCGCACCCCGTTGGTGCCGCTCGTCCCCATCCTCTCGATCGCCGCCTCGGTGTGGCTGATGCTCAACCTGCCGGTCGAGACCTGGTTCCGGTTCGCCGTCTGGATGGCGATCGGCATCGTCGTGTACTTCCTCTACGGCCGCGGGCACAGCCGCCTGGGCGGCCGGAACGCCGCGCTGAAGCGCTAGGTGGTGTCTTCGAAGTCCCGTCTGCGCGTCGGCGCCCGGCACGCACTCCCCAGAGCTGCGCCTGGGGGTATTCCCCACCGCGTTGTCGTCAGTCGCCGATGTCCCCCGTAGCCCTTCGGGCACGGGAGGTGCCCCCACCGCAGTGGCTCCTTCCTCCGCCTTGCGATCGCACGCGCCAGAGGCCGCCCAGGCCCGCCTCACGGGCGGACGACGCTACTGTGAAGACACTCCCTCGGGCCTCCGGGCCGCGCGGCTCCGGCTTGCGAGCCTGACGGCGCTCGCGGCACCCCCGGAAGAAGAGAAGGGCGGGCGGATGATGGCCGCCACGAGAAGGCGCACTGCCGGCACGGTCGCGACCGCTGCCGCGACAGCGGCCGCGATGGCCGCCGGGGCCCCTTCAGGGGGCGCGCACCGCGCGCGGGCCGACGCACTCGGCGCCGTACTCCGCCACCCGCCGCCGCAGCTCCCGGTCGGCCGTGACCACCAGGCACGGCCGACCGGCCGCTTCCCGGGCCAGCTCCGCGATCAGGTCGTCACCGCTGCCGGGCGCCGACTCCACCCGTACCCCCGGCACCGACTCCACCCCGCGCGCGCGTCCCTCGACGACCAGCACGACCTCGACCGGTCCCGGCCGGCCCGCCACGCCCTCGGCCGCGTACGGCACCAGCCGGTCGCGCAGCCGTTCGGCGGCGCCGTGCCGGTCCCGCCACCAGCCGTCCGGTACGGAACCCACGACGTTGGCCGCGTCGACCACCACGAGTACGCTCATGTGCCAAGCGTCTCACCTGCACCGCAGGTGTTACTTCGGTCCAACTACGGTCGCCCGTGAGGTGTCGGACATGGCATTGCGGCCCCTGCGCGGGTTGAGGAAGAACGGCTCCGAGGGCCCGTCCGGGGACGGCACGACGGCCTCCGCCGTCCGGCCCGCGCACCCTCCCGCCACCAGCCGCTGGCTGTTCCTGCGCAAGGACGGCCGGCTCAGCGCGTACGCCGCCACCGAGGGCGGACTGCTGTGCTGGGCCGAGAGCCGCCCCGGCGGCCCCGCATGGGACCCGCCGCGCTTCGTCCCGGTGCGGGACGTGGCGCACGTCGCCTTCGCCCAGGGCGCGGACGGCTATGTGCACCTCGTCGCGCCGCGCGGCGCGGCGCGCGGTGACGACCGGGCCGACGCGGGGATCTCCCACGCGACGCAGTACCAGACGGGCCGCCGCACCACCCGGTGGCATTCCATCGGCCGCCCCTTCGCCGACACGGAGCACGCCGGCGGCCTCGGGCAGCCCGCCGCGACCGTCGGCCACGACGGCTCTCTGTACGTGCTGTCGCTCAGTGCGGGCGGCCGGGCCTGCCTGCGCGCCGAGAAGCGCGACGGCAGGTGGGCCGACTGGGTGGAACTGCCCGGCGACGGCGGCCACCGCTCCCTCGCCGCGTGCACCACCGCGTCCCGGATCGTCCATGCGCTGGGCGTCGGCGACGACAAGGTCGAGCACTGGGCCCAGCCGGGGCCGGGCGCGCGCATCGCACCGTGCGACGCCTTCCCGGTGCGCCTGGTGGGCGGCTCCATGACCCCGCTGGAGACCGCCCCCGAGCGCCTCAGCCTGTACGGCACCGACGCCGGCACCGGTGAGCTGGTCGTCCACCGGCCGGGCGGCGACACGGTCGCCCTGGGCCTCACGCCCTCCGGGAGCCCGCCGGCGGTGCTGCGCACGCTCGTCGACGGCCACGACCGCACGGTCCTCGCGGTACGGGACCGGGACGGCCGCGTCCGCGTCGCCGCCTTCCCCACGGGCGCCGAGGAGGCCGGTGTCGACTGGGTGCCCACCGGCGAGCCGGGGCTCGGTGCTCCGGCGCTGGCCTCGGACGGCCACGGCCGCGTGGTCGTCGCCACCGTCGCGGCGGACGGCGGCCTGCGCGTCAGCCGCGGGACGATCGGGGCGGGCCTTGCCCTGGAGCCCTGGACCCGGGCCGCGCCGAATTGATTTGACCGGGAAGACCAAGATCGACTTTCCTTGGGGCGACTGTGAAGACTTCACACACAAGGGGGAAGTTTCTTGCGAGTAAAGCAGGTTCGGGTCATCGCCGTCGCCGCGGTGGCCGCGACCGTCCCCACGGTCCTCTTCGGCGTCCCGGCGCTCGCTGCCGGAAGTGACGTCAAGCCCGCCGCTTCCGTATCGGCCCAGGGCTCGGCGGCGTCGGCGGAGGAGGACCGGGTGGCGATCCTCAGGATGCTGGCCAACCCGTACGTGGGCCGGGGGGTGCGGCAGGCGGCGCAGAAGGCGCTCGACGGCACCGCGGAGGACATGCGGCGGTTCCTGGAGACCGGCCAGTACCAGGCCCGGCTGGAGGACGACCGGGTGCGCGTCGCGCAGATCGCGCACGTGGGCGGCCCCGGCGTGAAGAAGGCCGCGAGCAAGGCGCTGGACGGCACCGCCGAGGACATCGTGGCCTTCCTGGAGACCGGGCAGCACCGGGCCCGCCTGGAGGACGACCAGGTACGGATCGGCCAGATCCACAACTGGGGCGGCCCCGAGGTGAAGGCAGCCGCCCAGAAGGCGCTGAAGGGCACGCCGGAGGAGGTCCGGCGCTTCCTGGAGACCGGCCAGCACCAGGCCCGCCTGCAGGACGACCGGGTGCGCGTCGCGCAGATCGTCAGCGTGGGCGGGGCGAACGTGAAGGCGGCCGGGAGGAAGGCGCTGAACGGCACCGCGGACGACATCCGCCGGTTCCTCGACGTCGGCCACCACGAGGCCTTCGCCAAGGACAAGGCCGCCGAGGCCGCGGCGGCGAAGAAGAAGCGCTGAGGGTTCCGGCACAACGCACTGCCCCGGCACCGCGGACGCGGTGCCGGGGCAGTGTGCGTGGGGACGTTACGCCGGGACGCTCGCGACGCCCTGCGGCAGGAAACGCTTGCCGTTCACGCGCTCCGAGACACCCTCGCGGTCCAGGTACGGCGTGATGCCGCCCAGGTGGAAGGGCCAGCCGGCGCCCGTGATGAGGCAGAGGTCGATGTCCTGCGCCTCGGCGACGACACCCTCCTCCAGCATCAGGCCGATCTCCTGCGCCACCGCGTCCAGGACACGGGCGCGGACCTGCTCCTCCGTCAGGACGGCGTCACCCTGCTTGAGCAGCGCCGCGACCTCGGGGTCGAGCTCGGGCTTGCCCGAGTCGTACACGTAGAAGCCGCGCTTGCCCGCCTCGACGACGGCCTTCAGGTTCGGGGAGACCTTGAATCGGTCCGGGAAGGAACGGTTCAGGGTCTCCGAGACGTGCAGACCGATCGCCGGGCCGACCAGCTCCAGCAGCACCAGCGGCGACATCGGCAGACCCAGCGGCTCGACGGCCTTCTCGGCCGTGGCGACCGGGGTGCCCTCGTCGATGATGTTCTGGATCTCGCCCATGAAGCGGGTGAGGATGCGGTTGACGACGAACGCCGGGGCGTCCTTGCACAGCACCGCGGTCTTCTTCAGCTTCTTGGCGACACCGAACGCCGTCGCCAGCGACGCGTCGTCCGTCTTCTCGCCGCGCACGATCTCCAGCAGCGGCAGGACCGCCACCGGGTTGAAGAAGTGGAAGCCGACGACCCGCTCCGGGTGCTCCAGCTTCGACGCCATCTCCGTCACCGACAGCGACGAGGTGTTGGTGGCGAGGATCGCGTGCGCCGGGGCGACCGCCTCGACCTCCGCGAACACCTTCTGCTTGACCGACATCTCCTCGAAGACGGCCTCGATGATGAAGTCCGCGTCCGCGAAGCCCTCGGCCTTGTCCAGCACGCCGGACACCAGGGCCTTGAGGCGGTTGGCCTTGTCCTGGTTGACGCGGCCCTTGCCGAGCAGCTTGTCGATCTCGGCGTGGACGTAACCCACGCCCTTGTCGACGCGCTCCTGGTCGATGTCGGTCAGGACGACCGGCACCTCCAGGCGGCGCAGGAACAGCAGCGCCAGCTGGGAGGCCATCAGACCGGCGCCGACGACACCGACCTTGGAGACCGGGCGCGCCAGGCTCTTGTCGGGCGCGCCCGCCGGGCGCTTGGCGCGCTTCTGGACCAGGTTGAAGGCGTAGATGCCGGAGCGCAGCTCGCCGCCCATGATGAGGTCCGCGAGCGCGGTGTCCTCGGCGTCGAAGCCCTTCTGCAGGTCACCGTCCTTGGCGGCCTCGATGATCTCCAGGGCGCGGTACGCGGCCGGGGCCGCGCCGTGCACCTTGGAGTCCGCGATGAACCGGCCACGGGCCACCGCGGCGTCCCAGGCCTCGCCGCGGTCGACGTCCGCGCGCTCGACGACGATCTCGCCCTTGAGGACGGAGGCCGTCCACAGCAGCGACTGCTCCAGGAAGTCCGCGCCCTCGAAGATCGCGTCGGCGATCCCCAGCTCGTACACCTGCGCGCCCTTGAGCTGCTTGTTCTGGTTGAGCGAGTTCTCGATGATGACCGAGACCGCGCGGTCCGCGCCGATCAGGTTCGGCAGGATCGCGCAGCCGCCCCAGCCCGGGACCAGACCGAGGAAGACCTCGGGCAGCGAGAACGCCGGCACGGCCGCCGACACGGTGCGGTAGGTGCAGTGCAGACCGACCTCGACACCGCCGCCCATCGCCGCGCCGTTGTAGTACGCGAACGTCGGGACGCCCAGCGCGGACAGGCGCTTGAAGACGTCGTGGCCGCCCTTGCCGATGGCGAGCGCGTCCTCGTGCCGCTTCAGCAGCTCGACGCCCTTGAGGTCGGCCCCGACGGCGAAGATGAACGGCTTGCCGGTGATGCCGACACCGACGATCGTGCCCTCGGACGCCTCCTTCTCGACCTGGTCGATGGCGGTGTTGAGGTTCGCCAGCGACTGCGGCCCGAAGGTGGTCGGCTTCGTGTGGTCGAAACCGTTGTCCAGCGTGATCAGCGCGAACCGGCCCGCGCCGAAGGGCAGGTCGAAGTGGCGTACGTGGGCGCTGGTGACGACCTCGTCCGGGAACAGCTCGGCCGCACCCTTCAACAGCTCAGCGGTGGTGCTCACTTGTCGCCTCCGGCGTCCTTGTGGTGCGGGTTCTCCCAGATGACCGTGGCGCCCATGCCGAAGCCGACGCACATGGTGGTGAGGCCGTAGCGGACCTCCGGCTGCTCCTCGAACTGGCGGGCCAGCTGCGTCATCAGACGGACGCCGGAGGAGGCCAGCGGGTGGCCGAACGCGATGGCGCCGCCGTACTGGTTGACGCGCGCGTCGTCGTCGGCGATGCCGTAGTGGTCGAGGAAGGCCAGGACCTGGACGGCGAACGCCTCGTTGATCTCGAAGAGGTTGATGTCCTCGATCGACAGACCGGCCTTGGCGAGTGCCTTCTCGGTCGCCGGGATCGGGCCGTAGCCCATGACCTCGGGCTCGACGCCGGCGAAGGCGTACGAGACCAGGCGCATCTTGACCGGCAGGCCGATCTCGCGGGCGAAGTCCTCGGACGCGATGATCGAGGCGGTGGCGCCGTCGTTGAGACCCGCGGCGTTACCGGCGGTGACGCGGCCGTGCGTACGGAACGGCGTCTTCAGCCCGGCGAGGCTCTCCAGCGTGGTGCCCGGGCGCATCGGCTCGTCGGCGGTGACCAGGCCCCAGCCCGTCTCGCCGGCCTCCGCGTTGGTGCGGCGCACCGAGATCGGCACCAGGTCCTGCTGGATCTTGCCGTTGGCGTACGCCTTGGCGGCCTTCTCCTGCGAGCGCACGGCGTACTCGTCGGCGCGCAGCTTGGTGATGTGCGGGTAGCGGTCGTGCAGGTTCTCCGCGGTCATGCCCATGAACAGGGCCGACTCGTCGACCAGCTTCTCGCTGACGAAGCGCGGGTTGGGGTCGACGCCCTCACCCATCGGGTGGCGGCCCATGTGCTCGACGCCACCGGCGATGACGGCGTCGTACGCGCCGAAGGCGATGGAACCGGCGACCGAGGTCACGGCGGTCAGCGCGCCCGCGCACATGCGGTCGATCGAGTAACCGGGCACGGACTGCGGCAGGCCCGCCAGGATGCCCGCCGTGCGGCCCAGGGTCAGACCCTGGTCGCCGATCTGCGTGGTCGCGGCGATGGCGACCTCGTCGATCTTCTTGGGGTCCAGGGCCGGGTTGCGGCGCAGCAGCTCCCGGATGGCCTTCACGACGAGATCGTCGGCGCGGGTCTCGTGGTAGATGCCCTTCGGGCCCGCCTTGCCGAACGGGGTGCGGACGCCGTCGACGAAGACGACGTCCTTGACGGTACGAGGCACGATGGCTCTCCTCCAGGGTGCGGGATGGCACTGCACTGCTGCGGGCACGCGACTAAGCGCGCGCTTGCACGCCCCATGCTACTTACGGGTAACCAAGCTGCACAGTCCCCTCGCCCGGAGCGGCGAACGTCACACTGCGTGGCCATGGAAGAAGGGTGCCCCCTCCGGGGGAGGGAGCACCCTTTCGTCCGGTGCGACGGTGCGACGGTGCGGTGGTGCGGCGGTGCGGCGGTGCGGAGCCTGCGGTCGCCGCGTGCGTGCGGCGCCCGTGCGCGGGCGGCTACGCCGTCGCGGCCGTCAGCGCTCCCACCAGCACCGGCGTCACCTGCTCCACCTGCCAGGGCCGTGCCCCGTACCCGGCGAGCGCGCCCGCCACGCTCTCCGCGGTGATCTCCTCGGGCGGCTCCCAGCACACCCGGCGCACCGTGTCCGGCGTGATCAGGTTCTCCTGCGGCAGGTTCAGCGCCTCGGCGAGTGCCGAGACCGCCGTACGGGCCGCCGAGAGCCGGGCCGCGGCAGCCGGGTCCTTGTCCGCCCAGGCGCGCGGCGGCGGCGGGCCCAGCACCGGCTGACCGGGCTGCGGCAACTCGGAGTCGGGCAGCTCCCTGGCCCGGTCCACGGCGGCCTGCCACTGCTCCAGCTGGCGGCGCCCCATGCGGTGCCCGAACCCGGGCAGCGCGGTCAGCGCGTGCACGGTCGGGGGCAGGGCGAGGGCGGCCTCGACGATCGCGGCGTCGCTGAGCACCTTGCCGGGCGACACGTCACGCCGCTGGGCGATCCGGTCGCGGGCCGTCCACAGCTCCCGCACCACGGCCATCTGACGGCGCCGGCGCACCTTGTGCATCCCGGACGTACGGCGCCAGGGGTCCTTGCGCGGCGGGGGCGGCGGGGCCGAGGCGATCGCGTCGAACTCCTGGTACGCCCACTCCAGCTTGCCCTGCCGGTCGAGGTCCTTCTCCAGTGCGTCACGCAGGTCGACGAGCAGCTCGACGTCCAGCGCGGCGTACCGGAGCCAGGGCTCGGGCAGCGGGCGGGTGGACCAGTCCACCGCGGAGTGCCCCTTCTCCAGGGCGTACCCGAGCACCGACTCGACCATCGCGCCGAGCCCGACGCGCGGGAAGCCCGCGAGGCGCCCGGCCAGCTCGGTGTCGAAGAGCCGGTCGGGGGCCATGCCTATTTCGCGCAGGCACGGCAGGTCCTGGGTCGCGGCGTGCAGGATCCACTCCACCCCGGCGAGCGCCTCGCCGAGGCCGGACAGGTCCGGGCAGCCGACCGGGTCGATCAGCGCCGTCCCCGCGCCCTCGCGGCGCAGCTGCACGAGGTAGGCGCGCTGGCCGTAGCGGTAGCCGGAGGCGCGCTCGGCGTCCACGGCGACCGGGCCGGTGCCCGCCGCGAAGGCGGCGATCACCTCCGCCAGGGCGTACTCGTCGGCCACCACGGGCGGAACGCCCTCGCGGGGCTCCAGCAAGGGAATCGGCGTCCCGTCGACTGCGACGCCTGCGACGCCGTCGTCCGGAGGGCCGCCCCCGGTGGTGCGCAGTGCTGTCTCGGCTGCGGTCTCTTGGGCGTCGGTCACCTGTCAAGGGTATCTGTGAACGGCAAGAGCCCGCCGACGGAACGTTCCGTCGACGGGCGGTGGAGCGACGTGATCCGGTCAGTGGATGATTCCCGTACGAAGTGCCACGGCGACCATTCCGGCCCGGTCGCCGGTGCCCAGCTTGCGGGCGATGCGGGCGAGGTGGCTCTTGACGGTCAGTGCGGACAGGCCCATCGAGACGCCGATGGCCTTGTTCGACTGGCCTTCGGCGACCAGCCGGAGCACCTCGACCTCACGGCCGGAGAGCTCTCGGTAGCCGCCCGGGTGGCTCGGGGTGCCGGGGGGACGGCGGTGCATCCGGGCGGCGGCGCCGATCGGGGCGGCACCGGGACGGGTGGGGTGGCCGATGTTCGTACGGGTGCCGGTGACGACGTAGCCCTTGACGCCGCCCGCCAGGGCGTTGCGTACGGCACCGATGTCATCGGCCGCCGACAGGGCCAGGCCGTTCGGCCAGCCCGCGGCGCGGGTCTCGGACAGCAGGGTCAGCCCGGAACCGTCGGGCAGGTGGACGTCGGCAACGCAGATGTCGCGCGGGTTGCCGACGCGGGGACGAGCCTCCGCGATGGACGACGCCTCGATGACGTCACGCACTCCGAGGGCCCACAAGTGGCGGGTCACGGTGGAGCGGACGCGCGGGTCGGCCACGACGACCATGGCCGTCGGCTTGTTCGGGCGGTAGGCGACCAGGCTTGCGGGCTGCTCGAGGAGAACGGACACCAGGCCTCCTGGGAAGGTGCGGGACACAGCCGGCTCGGGGAAGAAGCCGGGCGAACCGTGTTTGAAGGGTCACAGACCTCTTCGGCAGCCCACCCGTCCGCCTTTAGAGAAAGATCGCGATTTGATGAGTAACAATTGGGGCAATTCGGACGGGTGATCGATCATCCTACGAGCGCCCCCTTTCGCCCGGGGCCGCGCGCCATCCCGCGCCGGAGTGCGTCCCGTGGCGTGCGGGCGGCTCCCGTCGCGCCTGCCGGGAGGGGCGTCGCGTCCGGGGGAGGGGCGGCGGTGCCTCGCCGCGTCCGACCCTAGCGGCGCGCCGGGACCGCCCGGAGCGCGCCGGTCCCGGGCGGGACGGGCTCACCCGGGGTGCCGCTCTCCCGGGATCGGTCGCGGTCCACCCGCACGGGTGGCCCCGGTCGCGTACCGGGACCTCCGTCCGGGGAACCGGTGGCGCGGCGCGCGTGCCGAGCCACCGGGGCGCGGCTCCTGTCGGTGGGTGGGGTGCGGGGCCCCTCCGGCCCGGCTCTCCCTGGCGGCCCGGGCCCTTCGTGTTGAACTCCCCGGCTGCGCCGCCGACCCCTGCGGCACGACCCCGCACGGCCCCACCCTGCGCCCCATGCCGGGTGCGGGCCGGCTCGGTGGTGGCAGGCGCCGGGCTGCGGGGCGCTGCCCCCGCCCCCGCGCCGTTTCCGGGTGCGGGGCGGTGGAGTTCGCGGGTGCGGCCCGTTACGGGCGCTGGGGGCCGCGGCGCTGGGGGAGGGAGACCACGCCCGCGCCCGGGTCCAGGGGGCCCGGGGAAGACGGGGGGAGGCCCGCGATCTGGCACAGGAGGTCGCACCAGGCCGCCAGGTGCGCCGCCGTGTCCGGAACCCCGCCGCGTCCCTCACGCGGCGTCCACGACGCGCGGATCTCGATCTGGGTCGCCGGCCTGCGGTCCGCGAGTCCACCGAAGTAGTGAGACCCCGCGCGGGTGACGGTGCCGCCGGCCTCGTCGTAGGACAGGCCCCGCGCCTCCAGCGCGCCCGTCAGCCACGACCAGGACACCTCGGGCAGCAGCGGATCGGCCGCCATTTCGGGCTCCAGCTCCGCACGCACCAGCGTGACGAGCCGGAAGGTGCCCTGCCAGGCCTCGTGGCCGGCGGGGTCGTGCAGCAGCACGAGCCGTCCGTCCGCCAGATCCTCCTCGCCCTCGACGACCGCCGCCTCCAGCGCGTACGCGTACGGGGCCAGCCGCTGCGGCGGACGGGTCGGATCGACCTCGACCTCCGGCCGCAGCCGCGCCGTGCGCAGTGCGTCCACCGCCAGCCCGAAGGCCGACGGGACGGGGTTCCCCTCCCTGCTGTCCGTGCCTTCGGCACCTTCGGAGTGATCGGAAAACTGTCCCTGAGCCGCAGCCATGCGGGGAAGAGTAGGCGGAAGGAGCCCTTCGCGCAGGGAGGGACACCCTCACCGGCCGAGCGGCTTGCCCGCGCGTGCGAAGATTCTGGGCGTGAGTGCCAACGATCTCCCCCTGGCCCGAGGCTCAGCCCCGGCCGGGGGCACCCCCACCCCGGGCCAGCAGCCGAAGACCTACGACTCCGCCTTCCTGAAGGCGTGCAGGCGCGAGCCCGTGCCGCACACGCCGGTCTGGTTCATGCGCCAGGCGGGACGCTCGCTGCCCGAGTACCTGAAGGTACGCGAGGGCATTGCGATGCTGGAGTCGTGCATGCGACCGGAGCTCGTCACCGAGATCACCCTCCAGCCGGTGCGGCGGCACAAGGTCGACGCGGCGATCTTCTTCAGCGACATCGTCGTCCCCCTCAAGGCCATCGGCGTCGACCTCGACATCAAGCCGGGCGTCGGCCCGGTCGTCGCCGAGCCGATCCGCCGCCGGGAGGACCTGGAGCGGCTGCGGGACCTGACCCCCGAGGACGTCTCGTACGTCACCGAGGCCATCGGCATGCTCACCGGCGAGCTCGGCGCCACCCCGCTGATCGGTTTCGCGGGCGCGCCCTTCACCCTCGCGAGCTACCTCGTCGAGGGCGGCCCGTCCCGCAACCACGAGCACACCAAGGCCCTCATGTACGGCGACCCCGAGCTGTGGGCCGACCTGCTCGACCGGCTCGCCGACATCACCTCCGCCTTCCTGAAGGTGCAGATCGAGGCCGGCGCGTCCGCCATCCAGCTGTTCGACTCCTGGGTCGGCGCCCTGGCACCCGCGGACTACCGCCGCTCGGTCATGCCGGCCTCGGCGAAGGTGTTCCGGGCGGTCGAGGGATACGGCGTGCCGCGCATCCACTTCGGCGTCGGCACCGGCGAGCTGCTCGGCCTCATGGGTGAGGCGGGCGCCGACGTGGTCGGCGTCGACTGGCGCGTCCCGCTGGACGAGGCGGCCCGCCGCGTCGGCCCCGGCAAGGCGCTCCAGGGCAACCTCGACCCGGCGGTCCTCTTCTCCTCCACCGAGGCCGTCGAGGCCAAGACCCGCGAGGTCCTGGACGCCGCGGCCGGCCTGGAGGGCCACATCTTCAACCTGGGCCACGGCGTCCTGCCCACCACCGACCCGGACGCCCTGACCCGCCTCGTCGAGGACGTCCACACGCGGACGGCGGCCTAACCGGCGCGGCGCACCGCCGTCACCGCCTTGCGGGCCGCGACCTGGACCGGGTCCCAGACCGGGGAGAACGGCGGGGCGTAGCCCAGGTCGAGGGCGGCGACCTGCTCGACGGTCATCCGGGCCGTCAGCGCCACCGCCGCGATGTCCACGCGCTTCGCCGCGCCCTCACGGCCCACGATCTGGACGCCGAGGAGCCGGCCGGAGCGGCGTTCGGCGAGCATCTTCACCGTCATCGGCGCCGCGCCGGGGTAGTACCCGGCGCGGCTCGTCGACTCGACGGTCACCGTCACGAACCGGAGCCCCACCGCCTCCGCGTCCCGCTCGCGCAGGCCCGTGCGGGCGATCTCCAGCGAGCAGACCTTGCTCACCGCCGTACCGACCACACCCGGGAAGGTGCCGTAGTCGCCGGCCACGTTGGCGCCGATGACCTGGCCGTGCTTGTTGGCGTGCGTGCCCAGCGGGATGTGCCGTTCGCGGCCCGACACCAGGTCCAGGACCTCCACGCA
The DNA here is from genome assembly GCF_040612535.1 of Streptomyces sp. NPDC006368. Taxonomy (NCBI): domain Bacteria; kingdom Bacillati; phylum Actinomycetota; class Actinomycetes; order Kitasatosporales; family Streptomycetaceae; genus Streptomyces; species Streptomyces sp. NPDC006368. The sequence goes on along the minus strand of NZ_JBEXQK010000020.1, from coordinate 78,730 downwards.
GTCGCCGCCCGCCCACACGTCCTCCCGGCCCCGCACCCGCATCGTCAGATCGGTGAGCAGGCCGCCGTACGCGCCGACCGGCAGCCCCGCCGCGCGGGCCAGGGTCGTCTCGGGCTCGACACCCATGCCGAGGACGACGACGTCCGCCGGGTACTCGGCGTCCTCGGTCGCCACCGCCCGCACCCTGCCGTCCTCACCCGTCAGGACCTTGGTGACCTCCGTGCCGCCGACGGTGGTGATGCCGAGCCCGTCCATCGCCTCGTGCACCAGCCGGCCCATGTCCGGGTCCAGCGTCGACATCGGCTGCTCGCCCCGGTTGAGGACCGTCACCCCGTAACCGCGTTTGAGCAGCGCCTCGGCCATCTCGACGCCGATGTAACCGGCGCCGACGACGACGGCGCGCCGCCCCGGCGACCCGTTCAGCGTGTCCAGCAGGGCCTGGCCGTCGTCGAGGGTCTGCACCCCGTGCACGCCCGGGGCGTCGATGCCCGGCAGCGGCGGCCGCACCGGCCGGGCGCCGGTCGCGATCACCAGCTTGTCGTAACCCGTCCAGGACTCGGCGCCCGACTCCTGATCGCGCACGCGTACCCGCCGGCCGTCGACGTCCAGCTCGGTCACCTCGGTCCGCAGCCGCAGGTCGATGCCCCGCTCGCGGTGCTCCCGCGGACCGCGCGCGATGAGCCGGTCGCGGTCGTCCACATCACCGCCGACCCAGTACGGGATGCCGCACGCGGAGTAGGAGGTGAAGTCGGTGCGCTCGAAGGCGACGATCTCCAGCTCGTCCGGGCCCCTCAGCCTGCGGGCCTGCGACGCGGCCGACATGCCCGCCGCGTCACCGCCGATGACCACCAGTCGTTCTCGTCCCGCTCGTCCCATGGGGACACGCTACGGCGCACCCGCGCCGTCACCGGAGAGGGGGCTCGCTCAGCGGTTGCGGTCGGCACCCGCAACGGCGTTTGAGAGAGTGGACCCATGAACGCGGACACACCCCAGGGCGGCCACGTGGTCGTCATCGGCGGCGGTATCGCCGGGCTCGCCGCCGCCCACCGGCTGATCACCGCCGGCCGGCGCGTCACCCTGCTGGAGGCCACCGGACGCCTCGGTGGCAAGCTCCACGCCGGCGACATCGCCGGCGCCCCCGTCGACCTCGGCGCCGAGTCGATGCTCGCCCGCCGCCCCGAGGCCATCGACCTCGCGCGGGCCGTCGGCCTCGGCGACCGCCTCCAGCCGCCCGCGACCACCGCCGCCGCCGTGTGGACCCGCGACGCCCTGCGCCCCATGCCCAAGGGCCACGTCATGGGCGTCCCGGCGGACGCCGCCGCCCTCACCGGCCTGCTGTCCCCCGAGGGCCTCACCCGCATCGAGCGCGAACGCGACCTCGCCCCCGCCGACCCGCTCGACCTCGGCGACGACGTCGCCATCGGGGCGTACGTCGCCGGGCGCCTCGGCCGCGAGGTCGTCGACCGGCTCGTCGAGCCGCTCCTCGGCGGGGTGTACGCGGGCGACGCGTACACGATCTCCATGCGGGCAGCCGTACCGAAGCTGTTCGAGGCCGCCCGCACCCACGGCACCCTCACCGAGGCCGTGCGCGCCGTGCAGCGAGGAGCTCAGGGGCAGACCGGGCCCGCCTTCATGGGCATCGAGGGCGGCATCGGCACGCTCCCCGGCGCCGTCGCCGACGCGATCACCGCACAGGGCGGCGAGATCCTCACCGACATGCCCGTCCACGCCCTGACCCGGTCGGCCGGGGGCTGGGACGTCCGTACCGGCGAACGCGTCATCCACGCCGACGCCGTCATCCTCGCCACGCCCGCCCGGTCCGCCTCCGCGCTCCTGGCCGCCGAGTCCCCGGCCGCCGCCACCGAACTCGCCGCCGTCGAGTACGCGTCGATGGCCCTCGTCACCTTCGCCTTCCGGCGCGCCGACGCCGAGGCGGTCCTGCCCGCGGGCTCCGGCTTCCTCGTGCCGCCCGTCGACGGCCGCACCATCAAGGCGTCCACCTTCTCGTCGCAGAAGTGGCGGTGGACCGACGAGGGCTCCGGCGACCTCGTCGTGCTCCGCACCTCCATCGGCCGGTACGGCGAGGAGGAGCACCTGGAGCGGGACGACGCCGACCTCGTCTCCGTGTCGCTGGAGGACCTCACCGCCGCCACCGGCCTCGCCGCCAGGCCGGTGGCCACCGAGGTCACCCGGTGGACCGGCGGCCTGCCGCAGTACCCCGTCGGTCATCCGGCGCGCGTCGCGCGCATCCGCGACGCCGTCGCCAAACTGCCCGCCCTGCGCGTCTGCGGGGCCGTCTACGACGGTGTCGGCATCCCCGCCTGCGTCGCGAGCGCCCGGCGCGCGGCGGACGAGATCCTCGCCACGCCGACCCTGGCGCAGGGCACCCTGAGTGACGAGCGAGAATAGCCCCATGAGTGCGCCCGAAAAGATCCCGAACGCCGGTAAGAAGGCGAAGGACCTCAACGAGGTCATCCGCTACACCCTGTGGTCCGTCTTCAAGCTGCGCGACGTCCTGCCCGAGGACCGGGCCGGCTACGCCGACGAGGTCCAGGAGCTGTTCGACCAGCTCGCCGCCAAGGACATCACCGTGCGCGGCACGTACGACGTCTCCGGTCTGCGCGCCGACGCCGATCTGATGATCTGGTGGCACGCCGAGACCTCGGACGCGCTCCAGGAGGCGTACAACCTGTTCCGCCGCACCAGGCTGGGCCGCGCCCTGGAGCCGGTGTGGTCGAACATGGCGCTGCACCGCCCGGCCGAGTTCAACCGCTCCCACATCCCGGCCTTCCTCGCCGACGAGACGCCGCGCGACTACGTCTCGGTGTACCCCTTCGTGCGCTCGTACGACTGGTACCTGCTGCCCGACGAGGACCGGCGGCGCATGCTGGCCGACCACGGCAAGATGGCGCGTGGCTTCCCCGACGTGCGCGCCAACACGGTCGCCTCGTTCTCGCTCGGCGACTACGAGTGGCTCCTCGCCTTCGAGGCGGACGAGCTGTACCGCATCGTGGACCTCATGCGCCACCTGCGCGCCTCCGAGGCCCGCATGCACGTGCGCGAAGAGGTCCCGTTCTACACCGGCCGGCGCAAGTCGGTCGCGGACCTGGTGGCGGGCCTGGCCTGACGGCCCGGCCCGGGCCTGACCCCAGGCCCGGCCACCCCTCGACCCGGAAGATCAGACGGCGGGCGTCCGCCGCTCCAGCGACACCGGGTCCGGCTCCCGGTGCGGCGCGCACGACGCGCGCCGCACCGGCGTCCTCCCCTGGAGCAGATACGCCTCCAGATACCCGTTCACGCACGCGTTGGGCCCGCCCGCGACACCGTACGGCGTGGCCGCGTCCCGTTCGGCCGCCAGGATCAGCGTCGGGGGCAGCGCGCCCGGCTCCGCCCGCACATCGAGCGGCTGCTGCCGGGGCGCGGGCCGGTAGGCGCACGGCAGGTTCAGCCACACGTTGGCCCACGTCTCGAACGGCGCCTCCCGCGCCGGCAGCGTGTTGTCGCGGTCCCAGACCCGCCAGTCCGTCGGCCAGGGCCCGTCGTCGCACTCCACCGCCGTGTGGACGGCGTTGCCGTTCTCCGCCTCCCGCGCCGCCTCCGCGCGCGGCGCCGCCTGCTCGATCAGCGGCTGCGCGTTGCCCTTCAGGAACTCCGACAGGGCCGTCGCCCGCGGGACCCACAGATCGTCGTAGTAGCCCGCCCCCAGGTACGCGGCCTGGAGCCGGCCCGGGCCGACCTTCCCGCCGGCCGGCCGGCGGGCGAGCTCGGCACTCACCTTCTCGTAGGCCCGCCGCACCACCTCCGCGTCCGCGCCCAGGTGGTACGTGTCGTCGTGCCGGGCGACCCAGGTGCAAAAGTCCAGCCAGCGCCGCTCGAAGGCGCGCGACTGGCCGAGGTTGTTCCGGTACCAGATGCGGCCGGGGGAGGGGTCGACCACCGAGTCGAAGACCATCCGGCGCACCCGGCCCGGGAAGAGAGTCGCGTACAGCCCGCCCAGGTACGTGCCGTACGACGCACCCAGGTACGTCAGCTTCCGCTCGCCCAGCGCCGCCCGCAGCACCTCCAGGTCGCGGGCGTTGTTGAGCGACGTGTAATGGCGCAGCGCGGGGCCCGCGTGCCGCTCGCAGCCCCGTGCGTAGGCCCGCGCCCTCGCGATCCGCTCCTTCTTGTACGACGCGGACGGCTCCGCCGGTGCCGGGGTCGGCGCCTTGACGAAGTCCGCGGGGTCCTGGCAGCTGAGCGGCGCGGAGTCGTCCACGCCGCGCGGGGTGTACCCGACGAGGTCGTACGCGCGGGCGACGCGCCGCCACTCGGGTAGCTCGGCGGACGCCGGGAACCACAGCGAACCCGCTCCGGGGCCACCGGGGTTGAAGACCAGGGCGCCCTGCCGTTCGGCGGGTTCGCCGAGCGCCCCGGCCCGGCTGACCGTCAGGGTGATCCGGCCGCCGTCGGAGCGGGCGTAGTCGAGGGGGACCTCGACGGTGCCGCACTCGACCCCGGAGGGCGGCTTCCCCGCCGCGGGGCAGGGGCCGAAGGCGATGCCGGTGGCGGCGGCGCGCTGGGCGGCGCGTGCGGCGCCCAACGCCTCGGCGGTGGCGGTCTCCAGGCCCCCGGCGGGCGTGGCGGCGAGAGGGGACAGGACCAGGGAGCCGACGGCTCCGCACAGGGCGACTGCTCTCATCGCGGTCCCTTCGTCGGCGTGCGGGCGCGGAACGGCGCGGACGCGCGGAACAGAGGGATCCTTCTCCGGAGGGTGACGCCGGTCCAGGATCTTCGCCGCGGTGTCGGGGTCAACCACCCTTATGGGGTGGGACGTACGGGGCTCCCTTCACGGCGGAGTCACGGGGCGGAGAGCGCCGCCCGCAGGGCCGGGTCGTCCACGGCGGCCACGCCGCCGATCGCGACGGCGGTCAGCGGGTCGCGCGGGGTGACCCGGGCGAGGAGCCGCTGGCCGGCGGGGGAGGCCCAGCGGGTGTACGGATGGACCTCGATACGGGCGATGACGAGACAGCCCAGGGTGAGGACGAGCGGCAGCGCGAACCACGCCATCCCCGGGCCGGGCGGGACGTGGCCGGCCGGGAGGAGCAGTGGTACGGCGGCGGCCAGCAGGACGGTGAGGGCGGTCGCGCCGCGCACGGCCCGTATCGAGGCGCCGACGGCCGCGCGGGCGCCCTCGGGGACGGCCAGGCCGGCCGCGACGAGACGGTCCGCGAGGGCGTGTACGGCGGGGGAGCGGGCGGCGGCGGTGCGGACCGCCGCTGTCCGGGACTGCCCTCCGGGCCCTATCGCGCCGATGACGGAACGCTCCAGGTCGTCCTCGCCCGCCGGGTCGACGACGGTCGCCCAGCCGGTGTGCGCGAGGAGCAGCCGGCGGCGGCGGTGCATCGAGACCAGGGTCAGCTCGGTGACGCGGGACGGGCCGCCGGCGAGGAAAGCGGCTTCGTACAGGCTCAGTTCACGGACGCGGTCCCGGTCGGCGGGGGTCTCCGGGCGGTGCGGCGGCTTGGCCGCTTCGACGGCGGCGAGGCACAGCCGCGCGCAACTGACGGCCGCGGCGGTCCACGCCACCAGGAGGAAGGGGAGCCAGAGCATGGCGGAGTTGTACGCGAGGGGGTGGACGGACCGCCATGGGTTTTCCACGATGTGGACGTCACCGGGTCACGGGCTCAGGAACTGGAGCCGCCGCCGCAACTCGACCCGCCACCACCGCAACTGGAGCCGCCACCACTGCTGCCACCGCTGCTGCCTCCACAGCCGGAGCCGCTGCCAGTGCCGCAACCGGACCCGCCTCCACAGCCGGAGCCGCTGCTTCCGCAACTGGCGGACCCGCAGCCCGAGCCGCCCGGATCGGAGGCCGCGCACCACACCGTGACCGCCACCCCGGTGGTGACGAGCGCGTCCGACGACCGGGCGCCACCGCGGTTCATCCGCGCCGCGGCGACCAACTGCTCCGCCAGCACCGGGTCCGGAACCGCCCGCAACCCGTACAGGGCCACCCGGTGCCCCGCGTCCGGGGAGTGGGCGTGTGCCCCCGTGAACGCGGCGATGGCGCGATTGCCCGCGCCGGTCACCCGGCGTCCGGCGACGCTCCCGCACACCCCGGCGACGACGCCGCCCGCGACGAGGACGGGAGCCACCTTCCCGATGAAGGGGATCGGCCACTCGTCGAGCCCGTGAGCCACCAGCTCGATCACCGTCAAAGGGATCGACACGAAGAGCAGCAGCAGGCACGTGAGCCCCTGGGCGAGGCTCCAGCGGCGCCACTTGCGCCCGGCGTCGCGCGGCAGGATCAGGCCCCGTGCGGCGAGAGCGTCACCGACCGCCTGGACCGAGGGGTGTCGCATCGCGGCGAGCCGCAGGACGTGCAGCGCGCCGCTGGGCGCGGAGGCGTGCACGTCGAGGACGGCGCGCTCGACGGGGTCGTACGCGACGGGGCGTTGGACGGCGACGATCCCCGGCCCGGCGACGACGAGACGCCCGTCCTCGTGGAGGGCGGCGATCGCGGCGTCCACGACGCGGGCGGGGCCGCCGCGCAGGAACGCGGCCTCCACCCGGTCGTGAAGGGGACCGCCCGGGCCGGTGCGCCGGCTCGCGGCCGTGCCGCGGATGAGCAGGACCGACGAGAGGGCGACACCCAGGGCGATCAGGACGGCGAGCACGTTCACGGCCGGCTCACCTCCCCGCCAGCGCGGCGCGGGCGGCGCGTACGAACCGGGTGACCCGCCCGGGCGGGCGCGCCCCGGCACGGTCCTGCCACCACAAGGTGAGCCGCCGCCGCGCGGCGGGGTCCGCGGGCTCCCCGGCGACGAGCAGGTGCTCGACGAAGTCGAGCGCGTCGCGCCGGTAACCGCCGCGCATGGGGCGGGACATGGCGTACGCGAGGAACGCGGCGCGGTAGCCGTCCCCGACGATCTCCGGCACCTCGGGCGCGACCTTGGCGACGACCCCGGCCCGCTTGGCGGCCAGCGCCCGGCTCTGCACCCGCAGCCGCGCCCGGTCGAACCCCTCGGGCACCTCCGCCCCCGCGACGAGCGCCCCCAACAGCCCGGCCTGCGCCACCCCCACCCGCTGCCGGGCACCGGGAAGCTCCCCGTCGGGGGACGCCGCGCCCGGAAGTCCTGCGCCCGAAGGCCCCGCGCCGGAGACCCCGGCGCCCGGAAGTCCCGTGCCCGAAGGCCCCGCGCCGGTGACCCCCGCGCCCGGAAGTCCCGTGCCCGAAGGCCCCGCGCCGAAGACCCCGGCGCCCGGAAGTCCCGTGCCCGAAGGCCCCGCGCCGGAGCTCCCCGCGCCCGGAAGTCCCGTGCCCGAAGGCCCCGCGCCGGTGACCCCCGCCGCCGAAGGCCCCGCGCCGAAGACCCCGGCGCCCGGAAGTCCCGTGCCCGAAAGCCCCGCGCCGGTGACCCCCGCCGCCGAAGGCGCCGCCCCCACCCGCTGCCGGGCACCGGGAAGCGCCCCGCCGGAAGGAGCCGCGCCGCAGGACCCCGCGCCGGAGGACACCGCGTCGGAGGACGCCGCGCCGGTGACCCCGGTCGCCGAGGGCGCCGCCGCCGAAAGCGCCGCGCCCGTCAAGGCCGGCTTCCGTGACAGGGCGGCCCTCGGGGCGCGGGCCCGGCCCCGGACGAGCGTTCCCCGGATCGCCGACAGCTCCGCCGCCAGTTCGGACGCCGGGGGGAAGTCGTCGTCCCGTTCCAGGAGGACACCCGGCGGGGTGACCCGGGAGGCGAGGTCCGCGAGCACGTCCAGGATCTGGGGCGGCACCGGGTGGGCGTGGGTGTCGTGCCAGACGCCGTCCCGTTCGACGCCGCCCGCCACGTGCACGTACGCGATCGCCTCGACCGGCAGTTCGTCGAGCGCCCTGGAGGGGTCCTCGCCCCGGTTGACGTGGTTGGTGTGCAGGTTGGCCACGTCGATGAGCAGCCGCACTCCGGTGCGGGCCACCAGCTCCGCGAGGAACCGTCCCTCCGTCAGCTCCTCGCCCGGCCAGGACACCAGCGCCGCGATGTTCTCCAGCGCGAGCGGCACCGGCAGCGCCTCCTGCGCGATGCGGACGTTCTCGCACAGTACGTCCAGCGCGTCCCACGTCCGCGGCACCGGCAGCAGGTGACCCGCCTCCAGGCCCCCGGCCCGTACGAACGCGATGTGCTCGGTCACCAGTGGCGCGCCCAGCGCCGTCGCCTTGGCGGCCAGCTCCGCCAGCCGCTCCGCGTCCGGTCGGTCCGCGCCGCCCAGGCCCAGCGACACACCGTGCGGGACGACGGTGACGCCCCGCTCGCGCAGCCGCAGCAAGGAGTCGGGGAGGTGGCCGGCGCAGATGTTCTCGGCGACCACCTCCACCCAGTCCACGCCGGGCAGCCCCTCCACCGCGTCCGCGATCTCCGGTCGCCAGCCGATGCCGGTACCCAGGTTCGTCATGTCCCCCTCCTCCACCGCTGTGGAGGGGTGATGGCCCCGGCGGAGAGCGATCAACCCAGGAGGGGGACCGTTCAGAGCTTCATTTGAGGTTCACCGGTGCACACGGGTTCACGGGTTCACGGGCGGGCGGTTCGTGTTGACCGCCGTCGGCGGGCCGGGCTGCGTCGAGGGGCGGGAGGTGAACGACTGGTCCGTCCCGGTCGGCACGGCCGGGGACGGCGCCGGCGGCAGGTTGCCGTTCGGCGGCGGCGGTCCCGACGGGCTCGCGGTCGCCTGCCCCGCGGCCTCGTTGGCGATGGCGTCGAAGTCGACCTTGCCGGTCTGCTCCAGCATCGTGATGTGGTCGAGCACGGTCTGGTTGGCGTCGGTCGCCAGCTGCCGTATCAGCGTGTTGCGCGTGGTGTGCCGCACCTGGGCGACCAGGGCGAAGACCTTGCCGTGCGCGTTGCGCAGCAGGTTGGCGAACTTCCGCTCGTACTCCTCGCCGCTCGCCGCCGACAACTCCCGCAGCCAGCCCTGCTGCTGCTCCGTCGGCTGGTTGGGCAGCTCCACGCCCAGCTTCGCGGCCACGTCACGCGCCCGCTCGTCCAGGTCGGTGTGGCCGACGACGAGATGGTCACCCGCGTCCTTGATCGCCTGTGACGGTGCCCGTTCGATCGCCTGCTGGCCGGCGGGCAGTTCCCACAGCCCGGCCAGCCGGACCTTGACGAGGAAGTCGCGGTCGGTCGCGGACAGTGGGCCCCACTGCGTGGCGACGGAGGACGCGGTGAGATTGGCCTGGCCGGTACCGGAGCGGTCGGCGTACGACCAGACGGGGAACGCCAGGGCGCCGACCGTGGCGACCAGAGCCGTGATGATGAGTGCCGTGCCGTTGATACGCCGCAACAACAAGGTGGAGCCTCCCGAACCGATGGCAGTACTGGGGAGTACGTATACCGCTGCGGGAACGTTCAGTCGGCTCGAACGGGAAAGTCGGAGACGACCGTGCAGGAGCCCGGAGCGATCTCCGTGAAGCCCGCGTCCCGCACCACCGGCAGCCCGCTCGCGGTCAGTTCGGCCCACCGGTCGCGGTGCGCGGTGCGCACCGCCAGCGGGAAGCCGGCCTCCCGCCACGCCTTGCGGTCCGCGTCCGTCATGGCCCACCACAGCAGCTGGGCGCCATGTCCGACCTGTGCCATCTCCTTGCCGGCCGACATGCTCAGCCCGGGGTTGAGCCACAGCGCGGCCTGGTCGGGACGGGGCCCGGGCAGCTCGCCGGTGTCGTCCAGCTCCGTGCCGGACACCTGGAGCCTGGCCAGCTCCTTGGGCCAGCCGTCCAGCGGTACGGGCGGGAAGACCCGTACCTCCGCGGTGTCACCGGTGACCGTGACGCCCGGCAGCTGCGAGGCCTTGCGCCACTCGGCGCCGCGCGCCCGGCGCACGACTTTGCGGATCCGGGTGTCCTGCCAGTCACGCATGGCTTGCGCCCACGCACCGTCCCCGAGGGAGCGGTCGTCCGAGAGCATCACCAGCACCGCGCGCGCCGCGGTTTCGAGTGCGTCGGTACGGGCGGGGGGCTCCGACCGCTCGATCCGTACGACGAGGGGAAGGACGTACTGCGGGGTGTCGTTGCTGCTCACGCGGCCAGTCTGCCAGCCCCCCGGTCGGCCGTTCTTGGCGGAATGGGTAATTCCGGGACAGGATGCCCGTATGAAAAGCGATCTCTTCGCGTCCGCACACACGGCGCAGCAGGCGACGGTGCCCGGCATGACGTTGCAGAATGCCAAGTCGGTCAAGTACGCGGTCAACGGCGAGATGCACGCGCGCCAGGGCTCGATGATCGCCTTCCGGGGCAATCTGCAGTTCGAGCGCAAGGGCCAGGGCCTGGGCGGCATGCTCAAGCGCGCCGTCACCGGCGAGGGGCTGCCGCTGATGGCCGTGCGGGGCCAGGGCGAGGCGTGGTTCGCGCACGAGGCGCGGAACTGCTTCATCATCGACATCGAACAGGGCGACGCGCTCACCCTCAACGGCCGCAACGTCCTGTGCTTCGACGCCACCCTCCAGTACGAGATCAAGACGGTGAAGGGCGCCGGGATGACCGGCGGCGGCATCTTCAACAGCGTCTTCACGGGGTACGGCAAGCTGGCCGTGATCTGCGAGGGCGACCCCATCGTCATCCCGGTCACCACGCACCAGCCGGTGTACGTCGACACCGACGCCGTCGTCGGCTGGAGCGACCAGCTGAACACCTCGCTGCACCGCTCGCAGTCCCTCGGCTCGATGATCCGCGGCGGCTCGGGCGAGGCGGTGCAGCTGATGCTGGAGGGTGAGGGGTTCGTGATCGTGCGGCCCAGCGAACTCACCACGGAGAAGGCGAAGCAGGGCTGAACCTCCAGGGGGTGGGCCGCCGTTACGGCGCCCGCGGGCCGTGGGTCCTGCGCGGCGCCGACCTCGCGCTGCCCCCGCGCATGCCGCGATCGCCCTGAGCGCGCTGCTCGCCCTGGTCACCCCCGGCTCCCCGGCGCGGCACGCGGTCACGGCCCTGGTCACCGGCTCCCTCACCGGCACCGTCGATCCCCCCTGGCTCGCGTTCGTGGGCGCCATGGCCGTCGCGGCGGCGACGGCGCTGGCCTGCCGGCTCACGGCCCGCGAGTGAGCGGCGGCGCCCGTGGACAGCGGCGCGAGTACGCTCGTACACATGGACGACTCGTACTGCGAAACGTCGGCGGCCGAGACCGCCGCGCCCGGGCCGACGACCGCCGAGGGCCCGCCGTACGCCGCCTGCGTCCTGTGCCAGGAGCCGACGGAGTACCCGGAGTCGACCAAGGGCATCACGCTGTGCCCGGTCTGTGAGTGGCGGGAGGCCGAGCGCACCGCCTGTTCCGGCTGAGCGCGCCTGTCCGGGCGGCCGAGCGGGCGCCTGTCCGGGCCGGGGCGCGTCAGACCGCGGCGCGGCGGTAGCTGCTGCCGTCCCTGGTGCGGGTCAGCAGCCCGGCCACGACCAGGTACCGGCGCAGCGCCGAGCAGTCCTCGTGGACGGTGAGCAGCGCGTCGTTGACCTCGCGCTCGCTGTACGCGCGGTCCCGCTCGAACAGCGCGTGGGCGAGGTGCGTGAGCAGCTGTTCACGGCGGGCCGCCTTGCGCGGGATGGCGGTCAGCCGGCCGCGGGAGAAGAGAGCGGTCACCGCGTGGGAGCCGCCGGTCAGGTCGTCGGACATGGCGGGAGCCTCGCAGCCGGGTGGACGCCGGGGCAACGTGTTTTCCGGCGGGCCCGGTCGCGCCCGGCTCACGGTGGGCCTCGTCAGGCGCCGTTCCGGTCCGCCCGCATCAGCTCGGACACCTTGACGAAACGGTAGCCGCGCCTGCGCAGCTCCGGCACGATCGTCCGGACCGCCTCCTCGGTGACCGGCGCCGCGCTGCGGGTGCAGTGCAGCACCACCAGGGAGCCCGGTCTCACGCCCGCGAGGACCTGTTCGGCGACCGCGTCCGGGTCGGTCGCGAAGGCGTCGCCGCTGATCACGTCCCACTGCACGGCCGTCACCCGCGCGGGCGCCAGGGCGCGCAGCGCGTCGTCGTCGTAGCAGCCGCCGGGAAAGCGGAAGTACGGCACGACGTTGCGGACACCGGCCGCACGGAAGGCGTCGAAAGCGCGGCGCACGTCGGCGGCCATGGCGGTCCGGTCCAGCGTCGGAAGGCCGTAGCAGGGGGCCTTGAAGGCATGGTGGCTGTAGGAGTGGTTGGCGACCTCGAAGCGGGGATCGCTGCCGATCGCCCTGGCCTGCTCGGGGTACTCCTCGGCCCAGCGGCCCGTCATGAAGATCGTCGAGTCGACCTTCAGGCGCTTGAGCGTGGCGATCAGCGCGGGGTTGTCGAACCGCTCCCCGCGCGCGGCGCGGGGGCCCTGATCGGCGGTCATGTCGGCGTCGAAGGTGAGCGCGACGGTCTTCGCGCCGGACGGGGCGCCCCGCTCGTACACGGGGGTGCGCCCCCCGGGACCGGGTGCCAGGTTCGGCGGTGTCCGCGCGAGGCGCGCGGCGGAGGGGCTCGCCGACGCGGGCCGCACCGTGTCGGGGAGGTGCGCGACATCGGCGCCGCCCCCGCCGCAGCCGGTCAGGGCGGCGAGAGCGGTCAGAAATGACAGCTTTCGTACACGGTTGATCACATAGTGAAACTATATGATTATTGTGCGTTTTCAGGGGAGCGGCGGCGCGCGTCGCGTCCCACGTGGTGGAACAGCAGGTTCAGCGCGAACGCCGTCAGGGCCGCGCTCGTGATGCCGCTGGCCAGGATGATCCGCGCCCAGGACGGGAAGCCGTCGTAGATTCCGGGCGCCACCTCCGGCATCAGGCCGACGCCCAGGGCGACTGCCGCGACGGTCAGGTTGTGGCCCTGGTCGAGGTCGACGCGGCGCAGGGTGTTGACGCCCACCATCGTGACCGTCGCGAAGAGGACCAGGGCCGCCGCGCCGACCACCGGGCCCGGCAGCGCCGCGACCAGTGCACCCAGCTTGGGGACGAGCCCGAGGGCGACCAGCAGTCCTCCGGCGACGGCCGTCACGTACCGGCTGACCACGCCCGTGATGCCGATGAGACCGACGTTCTGGCTGAAGACCGTGTCCATGAAGGAGTTCATCGCGCCGCCCAGGACGCCGGACAGGCCGTCGGCGGCGAGGCCGCGTGCCAAGTCCTTGTCGGTCACGGGCCGGCCGGCGGCCTCGCCGACCGCCAGCATGGCCGCCGTCGACTCCGTGAAGATCACCAGCATCACCACGCACATCGCGAGGACGGCGGTCGGCGGGAACCGCGGCGCCCCGAAGTGGAACGGCGCCGCCGGCCCCAGCCAGTCGGTGCCGGACACGCCGGAGAAGTCGGTCAGGCCCATCGGTATCGCGACCAGCGTGCCGCCGACCAGCGCCAGCAGGATGCCGATCTGTCCGAGGAAACCGCGCGCGAAACGGGTGAACAGGACGATGAAGATCAGCACCCCGGCGGCCAGCGCCAGCCGCCCGTCCGAGGCGTGGTCCGCCGCCTTCGGATCGTTGCCGGTGATCAGGCCCGCCGCGACCCCGATGAGCGAGAGCCCGATCACGGTGATCACGGTGCCGCTCACCAGCGGCGGGAAGAACCGCACCAGCCGGGCGAACGGCGCGGCGACCAGCAGCCCGAACAGGCCCGCCGCGAGCATCGATCCGTATACGGCCTGCATGCCGTACTGCTGCTCGATCAGGATCATCGGGGTCACGCCCGCGAAGGTCGCGCCGGTGACGACCGGCAACCGGATACCGAGGAGCCGGCTGACGCCCAGGCTCTGTACGACGGTGACCAGCCCCGCCACGAGCAGGTCGGCGTTGATGAGCAGCGCGATGGCGGAGGCGTCGAGACCGGCCGCCGCACCGAAGACCAGCGGCACCGTGACACAGCCGGTGTACATGACCAGCACGTGCTGGAGCCCGAGTGCGGCGAGCCTGGCCAGGGGAGGCCGCTGATCGACGGGGTGGCGACCGGCGGGGTCGCGGGGCGGGGCTGACACGGGAGGTCCTCCAGGGATGACGAGGCGGACCTGCATTGACGCAGTTGATCTTTGTCGGCGTGGGGCGGACGCGTTACGCGCGGGTAACACGAGTGACGGGCTGCCGCCCCGCGTCAGGACGTCACCGCGTCACCTGCACCCCCCGAGTCAGGGCCTCACACCACCCCCGCGTCACGGCGACCGGCCACCGTGTGGACGGGTCGCCGTGTCCCCGCGTCAGTGCCACGGGCCGGTGACCGCGAACGTCGTGCCCGGCGTGTAGCAGTTCACGAACATCGTGCGCCCGTCGGGCGAGAAGGTGACACCCGCGAACTCGCCCCACTCCGGTGCCTCGTCCGTGCCGATGTTCTGCGCGTTGCGCGCCACCGGGTACACCTCGCCCCGCTTGGTCAGCCCGTACACGTGCTGGGCGCCGTCACCGTCCTCGCTCACCATCAGGCCGCCGCCCGGCGCCAGACAGATGTTGTCGGGCGACTCGCCCGGCAGCCGGATGTCGGTGCTCGGCCCGAAGACGATGACGAGTGTGAGGCGGCGCCGCCGAGGCTCGTACCTCCACACCTGGCCGTAGTGGTCGGCCGCCGAGCCCTGCGCGGCGCGCGCGAAGCTGGACACGAAGTAGACGCAGTCGCCGCGCCAGTAGCAACCCTCCAGCTTCTGGGCGTGCGTGATGCCCTTGGAGCCGAAGTCCTGGTGCCGGATGGGGGTCTCGCGCGCCTGGCTGTCCGGCACGGGCGCCCACTCGATCCCCTCGAACACCGCGCCGGTCTCGTCGATGGCGGACAGGTCCGGCACGCCCGGCACCCGCATCGCCTCCAGGGTGCCGCCCGCGCGCAGCGACCCGGCCCCGCCGAGCGGCTTGACGGGCAGGAAGCGGTAGAACAGCCCGAACGGCCGCTGGAAGGCGTCCTCCGTCTCGTACACGATCCCGCTGTACGGGTCGACGGCGATCGCCTCGTGCTGGAAGCGGCCCATCGCGGTCAGCGGTACGGCTCCGGTGCGCCGCGGGTCGGCCGGGTCGACCTCGAAGATGAAGCCGTGGTCCTTGGTGTAGCCGTTCGTCCCGGCCCTGTCCTCGGTCTCCTCGCAGGTGAGCCAGGTGTTCCAGGGAGTCGGCCCGCCCGCGCAGTTGACGGCCGTGCCCGCGATGCCGACCCGCTCGCCGAGGACGTTGTTGCGACCGTCCAGATCTATCACCGTGCAGCCGCCCTTGCCGGCCGGATCGTAGGTCAGGCCGCTGACGGTCGGTACCCCTGTGGGGGCGGTGGCGCGGTTCTCGTGGTTGCGTACGAGGTGGACCCGGCCGCGTCGCCCGCGGAAGGCGCCCATGCCGTCATGGTTGCCGGGCACTTGCCCCTCGTCGGAGCGGAGCCGCAGACCTTCCCGGGACAGCACCGTGTAGCGGAAGCCCTTCGGCAGGTCGAGCAGGCCGTCGGGGTCGGGGAGGAGGGGGCCGTAACCGGCGTGGCCGCGGGCTGCGGCCGTACCGGCGAAGAGCTCGCAGAACGCTCCGGTGAAGGCGATCGCGGCGACGGAGGCGCCGGTGCCGGCCAGGATCTGACGTCGTGTCGCTGACATGAGGCAACTCCCTGTGGAAGGCTCCCCGGACGCCACAGCGGTGGGGGAGGACAGGAGATGTGACGTGACCCGCACGTGTGTACCACGCGGTGTGGTGACACGTGAACGATGCGGGCCACGTCGCCTCGTGCGACTGCCGGGTCAGGCCAGCTTGGCGGTGAGGGTGATCTCCGTGCCGGTGAGCGCCTGGCTGACCGGGCAGCCCGCCTTGGCGTCCTCGGCGGCCTTGAGGAAGCCGGCCTCGTCCAGGCCCGGCACCTCGCCCTCCACGGTGAGGTGGATGCCGGTGATGCCCTTGCCGGGCTGGAAGGTCACGTCCGCCTGCGTGTTCAGGCGGGTGGGCGGGTTTCCGGCCTTGGTGAGGGAGCCGGACAGGAACATCGAGAAGCAGCTGGAGTGGGCGGCGGCGATGAGCTCCTCGGGGCTCGTCATGCCGTTCGGCTCCTCGGCGCGCGCCGGCCAGGAGACCGGGTACCGGCCGATGCCGGAGGAGTCGAGGGACACGGTGCCCGTGCCCTCGGCGAGGTTGCCTTCCCAGACGGTGTGCGCGTGACGCGTGGTGGCCATGGCGCGTTCCCTTCGGATGGTGTGCGACCCCAATGGGTGAGGGGTGTCCGGCACCCCAACCTACTGCTCCACCAGTCCCTTCGCGTCGCGCGCCAGCGCGGTGAGCCGTGAGATGGCCCGGAAGTACTTCTTTCGGTACCCGCCGTTCAGCATCTCGTCGCTGAACAGCCGGTCGAACGGCTGCCCGGAGGCCAGAACGGGCACCTCGCGGTCGTACAGCCGGTCGGCGAGGACGACCAGGCGCAGCGCGGTCGACTGGTCCGGCACCGGCGCCACCCCGGTGAGGCAGACCGCGGCTATGCCGTCGGTCAGCGCGCCGTACCGGCTCGGGTGGACCCGGGCCAGGTGCTCCAGCAGATCCGGGAAGGCGTCGAGCGACGCGCCCGGCGTGGCGCGCGCCGCGCGCGTCACCTGCTCGTCGGCGTACGGCGGCGGGGCCTCGGGCAGTCCGCGGTGGCGGTAGTCCTCACCGTCGATCCGCAGGGGGCGGAAGTGGGCGGACAGCCCCTGGATCTCGCGCAGGAAGTCCGCCGCGGCGAACCGGCCCTCGCCCAGCTTGCCGGGCAGGGTGTTGGAGGTGGCCGCCAGCGCGACACCCGCGTCGACCAGCTTGCCGAGCAGAGTCGACACGAGGACGGTGTCGCCCGGGTCGTCCAGCTCGAACTCGTCGATGCACAGCAGCCGGTGGCCGCTGAGCGTGGCGACGGTCTGCTGGAAACCGAGCGCGCCCACCAGATTGGTCAGCTCCACGAACGTGCCGAACGCCTTGAGTGACGGCTCGGCCGGTGTGGCGTGCCAGAGCGACGCCAGCAGGTGGGTCTTGCCGACGCCGTACCCGCCGTCCAGATAGACCCCGCGCGGCGCGGCCGGCGCGGCCGGCTTCCGCGCGAACCAGCGCCGCCGGCCCGCGCCGGTCGCGTGCGCGCCGCCGAGCCCGGCGGCGAAGGAGCCGAGGACGCGGACCGCCTCGGTCTGGCTCGGCTGGTTCGGGTCGGGGAGGTACGTCTCGAAGCGCACCGCGTCGAAACGCGGCGGCGGCACCATCTCGGCGACCAGCCGATCGGCGGGGACGACCGGCTCGCGGGCGCACAGGGACTGCGGGGCCGCTTCGGTCATGGCACTGGTGGACGCGCTGGTGGACACGTTTCCCACTCTAAGGTCCGTGTCAGACTGCACGGCATGCGACGCCTGTTCCCTGTGACCGACGAGACATCAGCCGCGCACGCTCCCGCCCGGGACCGCGAGTGGTCCCTCGACGAGCTGGCGGAGGCCTACGCGTATCCGGAGCGGCCCTGGCTGCGCGCCAACATGGTGTCGTCCCTGGACGGGGCCGCCCAGCACGACGGCCGCTCCGAGCCCATTTCGTCCGCCACCGACATGCGGATCTTCGGCACCCTGCGGGCGCTGGCCGACGTGGTGATCGTCGGTGCCGAAACGGTACGGCGGGAGGGCTATCGCCCGGCACGCGCGCGTGAGGCCTTCGCGGCCCGGCGGGCGGCGGCCGGACAGGGCCCGGCGCCCGCGATCGCCGTGGTCAGCGCCTCGCTGGAGCTGGACTTCGCCGCCCCGCTGTTCACCGGGCCACTCGTCCCGACGCTGCTGCTGACGGGCGCCGCGGCGCCCGCGGACCGGGTCCGCGCGGCCGAGGCGGCGGGCGCCGAGGTGATCGTCGCCGGCGACGGGCCGGGTGTGGAGCCGGTGCGGGCGCTGCGGGCGCTGGCCGCGCGGGGGCTGACCCGCCAGCTCACCGAGGGCGGGCCGCGGCTGCTCGGGCAGCTGGTGGCCGCCGGGGCACTGGACGAACTGTGCCTGACGGTGTCGCCGCTGCTGACGGCGGGAAACGCGCAACGGATCGCGGGCGGGCCGTCGCTCGTGGTTCCGGAGCGGTTCGCGCTCGCCTCCGTACTGGAGGAGGAAGGTTTTCTTTTCACCCGGTACCGACGGGCGTGACCCACGTGACCGGGAAGCGGAATATGTCGTTCCTGTTCGCTTCCTGTGGGCACACTTATCTCGCAGTCCCCGTGCGCGCACGGGGAAGGATGGTTTCCGCAGAAGGGCTCCCGAGGTGTTCACAAGCGTTCTCATGATCGAGAAGCCGCTCTCCAGGGTGGACGTGGAATTCGTCACCACCCTGCACGGCGACGAGGGCTCCTCCTTCATCGTGCTCATGCAGCCCCGCGGCGACCAGTCCGTCGTCCTGCTGCGCGCCATCGACGACGTCGCCCTGGGCGAGATCAAGGAAGCGGTCCAGGAGGGCGCGGAGCCCGAGGGCAAGGCCGCCAGACTGCCCGCGCAGGCCGCCCTGGAGCACTCGCTGCAGGCCCTGCGCGACGCCGGCTGCGAAGCGGTGGGCCAGGTGGTCGAGGAGCACCCCCTGGACAAGCTGAGAGCCGTCGTCGAGGAAGCGCGCGCCGACGAGGTGATCGTGCTGACCGCCCCGCACTACGTGGAGGAGTTCTTCCACCGCGACTGGGCCTCCCGGGCGCGCCACAAGGTCGGCGTACCGGTGCTGAAACTCTTCGCGCACAACGACGACGGGGAGACGGCATAGGCTGGGCCCCGCACGTACGGCGCGCCACGGGCGCGTCACGTCGCACCACGCACACCACGTCACACCCGGGGAGACACACGCATGGCACCCGCCATCCCTGCTGCCATGGAACGGCCGCACTTCATCGGCATCGGCGGCGCCGGAATGTCGGGCATCGCGAAGATCCTCGCCCAGCGCGGGGCCAAGGTCGCCGGCAGTGACGCGCGCGACTCCGACACCGCCGCCGCCCTGCGGGCGCTCGGCGCGACCGTCCACATCGGGCACGCCGCGGACCACCTCGCCGACGACACCACCTGCGTCGTCGTCTCCAGCGCGATCCGGGCCGACAACCCGGAGCTCGCCCGCGCCACCGAGCTGTCCATCCCGGTGGTCCACCGCTCCGACGCGCTGGCCGCGCTCATGACCGGGCTGCGCGCCATCGCGGTGGCCGGCACGCACGGCAAGACCACCACCACCTCGATGCTCGCCGTCGCCCTCACCGAGCTGGGCCTCGACCCGTCGTACGCCATCGGCGGCGACCTCGCCGGGCCCGGCACCAACGCGCTGCACGGCGACGGCGAGCTCTTCGTCGCCGAGGCGGACGAGAGCGACCGCAGCTTCCAGAAGTACGACCCCGAGGTCGCGATCGTCCTCAACGTCGAGCTCGACCACCACGCGAACTACGCGTCCATGGACGAGATCTACGAGTCCTTCGAGGCGTTCGTCGCCAAGATCCGGTCCGGGGGCACGCTGGTCGTCGGCGAGCACGGCGGCGCCCGCGAACTGGCCCGCCGCGTCGCCGGCCGCGAGGACCTTCACATCGTCCGCGTCGGCGAGTCGGCCGACTCTGACGTCCGGATCCTCGCGATCACCCCCAAGGGCATGACCAGCGAGGTCACCGTCTCCCTCGACGGCACCGAGCACACCTTCACGGTCTCCGTGCCCGGCCGCCACTACGCCCACAACGCCGCCGCCGCCCTCGCCGCCGGCGCCCGCACCGGCATCGACCCCGCCGCGCTGGCCCAGGCCCTCACCGCGTACACCGGTGTCGGCCGCCGCCTCCAGCTCAAGGGCGAGGCCGCGGGCGTCCAGGTCATCGACTCGTACGCGCACCACCCCACCGAGATGACCGCCGACCTGGAGGCCATGCGCTCCGCCGCCGGGGACGCCCGCCTCCTCGTGGTCTTCCAGCCGCACCTCTTCTCCCGCACCCAGGAGCTGGGCACCGAGATGGGACAGGCGCTCGCGCTCGCCGACGCGTCCGTGGTCCTGGACATCTACCCGGCCCGCGAGGACCCGATCCCGGGCATCACCAGCGCCCTGATCACCGACGCCGCCCGAGCCGCGGGCGCCGACGTGACCCCCGTCGCCGACAAGGACGCCGTGCCGGACGTCGTCGCGGGAATGGCCGGGCCCGGTGATCTCGTTCTCACCATGGGCGCGGGCGACGTCACGGACCTCGGTCCGCTGATCCTCGCCCGCCTGGCCGACCGAGACTGAGGGAGAGCGCATGGCGTACGACGTCGAGAAACCGGACGAGCAGTGGCGTGCGGAGCTGTCCCCCGAGGAGTACCACGTCCTGCGCGAGGCGGGCACGGAGCGCCCCTTCACCGGTGAGTACACCGACACCAGGACCCGGGGCGTCTACTCCTGCCGGGCCTGCGGCGCCGAACTGTTCACGTCCACGACCAAGTTCGAGTCGCACTGCGGCTGGCCGTCCTTCTACGACCCGAAGGACACCGACGCGGTCGAACTGATCGAGGACCGCTCCTTCGGCATGCTCCGCACCGAGGTGCGGTGTGCGCGCTGCGGCTCGCACCTCGGGCACGTCTTCGCGGGCGAGGGCTACCCCACGCCGACGGACCAGCGGTACTGCATCAACTCCGTCTCGCTGCGTCTCACGCCGGCGGACGACCAGGCCTAGCCGGGCCGCCGCGGGCGCGGTGCGACGAAGCGGGGCCGCCTCCGGAACCTTCCGGGGCGGCCCCGCTTCACCGTGAGGGGCCGGTCACGCCGGTTGCAGCAGGTCCCAGCGGTTGCCGTAGAGGTCCTCGAAGACCGCCACCGTCCCGTACGGCTCGTGGCGCGGCTCCGCCAGGAAGCGCACGCCCGCCGCGAGCATCAGCGCCCGGTCGCCGGTGAAGTCCTCGGTGTGCAGGAAGAACCCCACCCGCCCACCGGTCTGGGCGCCCACGCTCGCCCGCTGCTCCCCGTCCCCGGCACGGGCGAGGAGCAGCCCCGTACCGGCGCCGGCGCCGCGCGGCCGGACGACGACCCAGCGGCCCCCGTCCTCCCTGGGACTGTCCTCGACCAGCGCGAAGCCGAGCGGTCCGGTGTAGAAGGCGATGGCCTCGTCGTAGTCACGGACGACGAGGGTGACCAGGGCGATGTACGACATGGGACCACGTTATACGTATGACCAGCGGTGCGGTGCGCCGGACCACCGGGAACAATGCCCCCATGGAGTCCCAGCAGCTCGCCGAGCTCACCGCCCGCGCACGCCGCCTCGCCGTGCCCGGAACCCGGCGCGTCCTGGGTCTCGCGGGAGCCCCCGGCGCGGGCAAGTCCACCCTCGCCGGCCGCCTGGTCGAACGCCTCGGCCCCCTCGCCGTCCTCGTGCCCATGGACGGCTTCCACCTCGCCCAGGCCGAGCTGCGCCGCCTGGGCCGCACCGGCCGCAAGGGCGCCCCCGACACCTTCGACGCGGCCGGGTACGCCGCCCTCCTCGCCCGCCTGCGCGCCCCCGAACCCGGCGTCACCGTCTACGCGCCCGCCTTCGACCGCGGCCTGGAGGAGCCGGTCGCCGGGAGCATCCCCGTCGCTCCCGACGTCCCGCTCGTCGTCACCGAGGGCAACTACCTGCTCCACGACGAAGGCCCCTGGGCGCCGGTCCGCGCCCTGCTCGACGAGGTCTGGTTCCTGGAACCGGACGACCGCCGCCGCGTCAGCCGGCTCGTCGAGCGTCACATCCGCTTCGGCAAGGACCGCCCCGAGGCCGAGCGCTGGGTCCGCGAGTCCGACGAGGCCAACGCCCGCCTCGTCGCCACCGGCCGCACCCGCGCCGACCTCGTCGTCCCGGTGCCCTGACGCCGCGACAGAACGGCGCGGGCCTCAGACGTCCCTCAGGACGGCGCACGACTCCGCGGGCAGCGACAGCACCCCGGCGCCGTCCGGGTCGTCGACGTCCCCCCACGCCGCCAGTACCCGCCCCGGAGCCCCCAGCGGGATCCGCGCCGGCTCCTTCGCGAAGTTGAGGACGATCCTCAGGTCGCCGCGCCGGTACGCCAGCCAGCGGGCCGACTCGTCATGGGCGACCCGGACGGCCGCCAGGTCGGGGTCGGTCAGGTCGGGCTGGGCCGCCCGCAGCGCGATCAGCCTCCGGTGCCAGGCCAGCAGCGCGGCGTGCGGCTCGCGCTCCGGCTCCGTCCAGTCCAGGCAGGACCGGTCCCGGGTGGCCGGATCCTGTGGATCGGGGACGTCCTCCGCCGCCCAGCCGTGCTCAGCGAACTCCCGCCGCCGCCCGGTGCGCACGGCTTCCGCGAGCTCCGGGTCCGTGTGGTCGGTGAAGAACTGCCAGGGCGTGCCCGCGCCCCACTCCTCACCCATGAACAGCATCGGCGTGAACGGCCCGGTCAGCACCAGCGCCGCCGCGCAGGCGAGCAGCCCGGGAGAGCAGGACGCCGCCAGCCGGTCCCCGGTGGCCCGGTTGCCGACCTGGTCGTGGGTCTGGGCGTACGCGAGGAAGCGGTACGCGGGCGTCCGCTCACGGTCGACGGGCCGGCCGTGCCTACGGCCCCGGAAGGTCGAGTACGTGCCGTCGTGGAAGAAGACGTGCTGGAGCGTCTTGGCGAGGGCGCCGAGCGGGGCGCGCGCGAAGTCGGCGTAGTAGCCCTGCGACTCGCCGGTGAGCGTGGTGTGCAGCGCGTGGTGGAAGTCGTCGTTCCACTGGGCGTGCAGCCCCAGGCCGCCCGCCTCGCGCGGCCTCGTCGTGCGCGGGTCGCCCAGGTCCGACTCGGCGATCAGGAACAGCTCGCGGCCCTGTTCGGCGGAGAGCTCGTCCACGGCCGCCGACAGCTCCTCCAGGAAGGTCAGCGCCCGGGTGTCGGCGAGCGCGTGCACCGCGTCCAGCCGCAGCCCGTCGATTCGGTAGTCCCGCAGCCAGGCCAGCGCGCTGCCCAGCAGGAACGCGCGGACCTCGTCCGAACCGGGCGCGTCCAGGTTGACGGCCGCACCCCACGGCGTGTGGTGGGTGTCCGTGAAGTACGGGCCGAAGGCCGGCAGGTAGTTGCCCGACGGGCCCAGATGGTTGTGCACCACGTCCAGCACCACGCCGAGACCGAGACCGTGCGCCGTGTCGACGAACCGCTTGAGCGCCTCCGGCCCCCCGTACGGCTCGTGCACGGCCCACAGCGACACCCCCTCGTACCCCCACCCGTGCCGGCCGGGGAAGGGGCACAGCGGCATCAGTTCCACGTGCGTCACGCCCAGGTCGACCAGGTGGCCCAGCCGCCCGGCCGCCGCGTCGAGCGTGCCTTCGGGCGTGTACGTACCGATGTGCAGCTCGTACAGCACCGCGCCGCGCAGCCCGCGCGACGGCGACGGGTGCCGCCACGCGTACGCCGCGTGGTCCACCACCGCGCTCGGACCGTCGGGACCGTCCGGCTGGCGGCGCGACCGCGGATCGGGCAGCACCGGCCCGCCGTCCAGCGCGAAGCCGTACCGCGCGCCCTCTCCCGCCTCGGCATCGACCGCCCACCAGCCGTCCCGCCGCGCGTCGCGCTCCAATGGGCGCCGCTCACCCTCCAGTTGGAGCTCGACCCGTTCCTCCGCCTTCGGCGCCCACACCTCGAACAGCATGGCGTTCCCCTCGTCGTCGTCCCCCGGTACCTTCCATCCTGGCAAGATCGGGAACACGAAGCACGCCACTCGGCCGAAAGCGGCGGCCGCGTCGCGGCGCGTGCGCGCGCTCCGTCACATGCCGCGGGCCACGTCTGGACACTTCGGGCGGGCCGGACCGACAATCACTCGTGTGACGTCCCCTTCCGAGTTCCACACGTACCCCGCCCGGCTGTCCGACGCCGACCGGGACCGTGCGCTCGGGATGCTCCGGGAGGGCGCCGCGCAGGGCAGGCTGTCGCACGACACCTTCCTGCGGCGCATGGAGCTGGCCCTGGTCGCCCGCCGCCCCGACGAACTGGCCGCGCTCACCGACGACCTGCGCCCCGAAGGCCGCTGGTCGAAGCGGCTCTTCGGGGCCGTCGAGCGGATGTCCGCGTTCACCGCGCAGCTGGGGCGGGCGTGGCAGGCCGAGCGGCTGCCGAAGCTGCTGCTGCCCGAGCCCGGCCCGTACCCGCTGCGCATCGGGCGCGATCCGGCCAACGGGCTGCGGCTCAGCCACGAGACGGTCTCCCGCCTGCACGCCGAACTGAGCCTGATGGGCGGCCAGTGGGTGCTGCGCGACCTCGGCTCCACCAACGGCACCACCGTCAACGGCCGCCGCGTCACCGGCACGGTCGTCGTCCGGGCCGGCGACCTGGTCGCCTTCGGCCGGATGAGCTTCCGCCTCATGGCGCGCTCCACCCGCTGACCACCTCGGTTCACGACTCCGGCGCCGCGTGCGCCTGCGGCTCGCGGCTCAGCAGGGCCACCGGCCGGGCGGCGAACAGCTCCGCCAGCGCCACCGGCCCGCTGAACTCCCGCCCGTCCAGGGCGTCGTACCAGAGCCCCTCCGGCAGCGTCAGCGACGTGTCGCCCCAGCCACCCGCCTCCGCCAGCCGCAGCGACAGCCGGGTGACCGCCGTGACCGCCTGCCCGGACCGGCAGAAGGCCAGACAGTGCGCCGCCGCCGGGCCGGTCGCGTCCAGCGGCACGTACGTCCCCGACGCGCCGAACACGTCCGGGCGCCGGCGCCGCAACCGCAGCGCCGCGCGCGTGAGCGCCGTCTTCGCGTCGGGCGCGCCCGCGCGGAACGGGTCCCGGTTGTCCGGGTCGACCAGCGCCAGGTACTCCCGCTCGGTGCCCTGGTACAGGTCCGGCACGCCCGGCATGGTGAGGTGGACGAGCGCCGCGCCCAGGACGTTCGCCCGGGCGTACGGATCGAGCTCCCGGGCCAGCAGTCCCACGGTGTACTGCGACGCCCCGGCCGGGCCCGCCGCCGTGAACTCCGCGACGGCCCGCTCGTAGCCCGCGTCCGGCTCCGTCCAGCTGGTGTGCAGCCCCCCCTCCCGTGCCGACTTCAACAGCGCGCCCTCCAGCCGGCCGGCGTCGACGGAGCCTTCCGGCGACCCCATCCCGAACGCCGTCTGCCACGCCACCCACGCCAGCTGCCCGTCCGGGGCGGCCGTCCCCGCCACGTCGTCCAGCAGCTTCGCCCACCGCTGCGGACACTGCGACAGGACCGCGATCCGCGCCCGCACGTCCGCGCTCCGCTTGGTGTCGTGCGTGGACAGCACCGTTCCGGTGGCCGGCCAGTCACGGGCCAGCCGCGCGCAGTACGCGTGGAAGGCCTCCGGGCTCACCGCGGGCCTGCCGGGATCCCCGCCGACCTCGTTCGCCGAGATCAGCGGCGTGTACCGGTAGAAGGCGGTGTCCTCGACCGACTTCGCCCGCAGCGCCGACGACGTCTGCGCGAACCGCGTCAGGAAAGCCCGCTGGTCCGGACCCTCCCCGAGCCGCCCCAGCGCCAGGTCCCGTACGACGTCGACCGCCGCCGCCTCCTCCGGGACGGTGAACGTCTCCTTCGCGCCCCTCGCCGCATCGGCGGTGAGGACGTCCTCCGCACCCGGCCCGTACGGCCGGTAGACCGGCACCCGGATCAGCAGCTCCCGGATCGCCGCGCGCAGCGCCCACGGCGCGTGGTCGCGCAGCGCCGGGTCGGCGGCGCAGATCCGCGCCGCCGCCGACGTCAGGAACGCCACCTCGGCCGCCAGTTCGTGCGTCACCACCTTGTACGCGGCGCGCCGCGCCGTCGCCTCCCAGTCACCGCCGCGGTCCCCGGCGGGATGGGCGTACCGCCGGTACAGGCCGGCCAGCTCCACCGCGCCCTCCTCGTCGACGAAGAGCCCGTCGATACGGTGGAGGGCGTCGTACCCGGTGGTGCCCGCGACCGCCCATCCGGCGGGCAGCCGCTCCTCCCCGGTGAGGATCTTCTCCACCACCGTCCAACAGGCCCCGCCCGTGGCCTCGCGCAGCTGCCGCAGGTACGCCTCGGGCTCGGCCAGTCCGTCGGGGTGGTCGATGCGCAGGCCCTCGACGACCCCGTCGCGCACCAGCTCCAGGATCTTCCCGTGGGTCGCGGCGAACACCTCGGCGTCCTCCACCCGCACCCCGATGAGATCGGAAATGGTGAAGAAGCGCCGGTAGTTGAGCTCCGTGCGGGCCAACCGCCACCAGCACAGCCGGTACCACTGGGCGTCCAGCAGTTCCGGCAGCGCCAGCGCTTCCGTGCCGGGCCGCAGCGGGAACTCCTGCTCGCCGTACGTCAGTCTGCCGTCCGCGACGCGCATCCGGCCCAGTTCGTCCCCGATCCGGCCGCCGAGCACCGGGAGCAGCACCTTGCCGCCGCCCGCCGCCCAGTCGATGTCGAACCAGCGGGCGTACGGGGACTCCGGGCCGTCCCGCAGCACCTCCCACAGCGCCCGGTTGTGGCGTGGCGAGGCCGCCATGTGGTTGGGCACCAGGTCCACCACCAGACCGAGGCCGTGCGCGCGGGCGGTGCGCGCGAGGGCGCGCAGGCCCTCCTCGCCGCCCAGTTCCTCCCGCACCCGGCTGTGGTCGGTGACGTCGTACCCGTGCGTCGAGCCGGGGACCGCCTCCAGGACCGGCGACAGGTGCAGGTGCGACACCCCCAGCGAGGCGAGGTGGGGCACCGCTTCCCCGGCGGCCGAGAAGGGGAAGTCCGGCTGGATCTGAAGCCGATAGGTCGCGTTGGGCGTCATGCGAACGTACGTACCCGGTTGGGCGGCTTCTCTGTCATCACCTCATGCGATTTACGCCTGACGCCACGTGATGTTCGCACCGTGTTCGGTACGTGACGCGACGTCAGTGGCCTGCTGGGTCGCGTGCTGCCCCCGGCTGTCGCTCGTCGGCCGACTGCCCACCGCCCTGTGCCCGCCGGGACCCGTTCGGTGGGGGACCGCGCCGGCCGGCGGCCCACACCGTCCTCGTGCGCGTCGGGCGCCCCACCGGTGACGGGTGCGGGGAAGGTCACGCGGCCCGGCAGGCCGCGTGACCTTCCCCGCTCCCCGTGCGGGCCCTACGAGCGGCAGGCCTACGCGGGCCGTCGCAGGACCGTCAGGCTGCGGCCGATCAGGGTGAGCCGGTCGCCCGCGGCGACCTTCGCGCCCTGGCCGGGCTCGATGCCCTCGGGGACGGCCGTGTCGACCACCACCTGCCACTGCCGCCCGTGGTTCACCGGCACGACGAACTCCAGGTCCTCCGCGCTCGCGTTGAACATCAGCAGGAACGAGTCGTCCGCGATCCGCTCCCCGCGCGGGCCCGGCTCGGAGATCGCGCTGCCGTTCAGGAACGCGGAGAGCGCCTTGGCGTGTGCCGCCTGCCAGTCCCGGGCGTGCATCTCCTCACCCTCGGGGGTGAACCAGGAGATGTCCGACAGCTCGTCGCGCGTGCCCTCCACCGGCCGGCCGTGGAAGAAGCGGCGCCGCCGGAAGACCGGGTGGTCACGCCGCAACCAGACCATCGAACGGGTGAACTCCAGCAGTGACGCGGCCTCCTCGGACTCCGGCTCCGGCCAGTGCACCCAGGCGATCTCGCTGTCCTGACAGTACGCGTTGTTGTTGCCGCCCTGCGTCCGCCCGAACTCGTCGCCGTGGCTCAGCATCGGCACGCCCTGGGACAGCATCAGCGTGGCGATGAAGTTGCGCATCTGGCGCATGCGCAGCTCTCGCACGCCCTCGTCGTCGGTCTCGCCCTCCGCGCCGCAGTTCCAGGAGCGGTTGTGGCTCTCGCCGTCCCGGTTGCCCTCGCCGTTGGCCTCGTTGTGCTTGTCGTTGTACGACACGAGGTCGCGCAGCGTGAAGCCGTCATGGCAGGTCACGAAGTTGACCGAGGCGAGCGGGCGCCGCCCGTCGTCCTGGTAGAGGTCCGACGACCCGGTGAGCCGTGACGCGAACTCGGCGAGCGTGCGCGGTTCCCCGCGCCACAGGTCACGCACCGTGTCCCGGTACTTGCCGTTCCACTCGGTCCACAGGGGCGGGAAGTTGCCCACCTGGTAGCCGCCCTCACCGACGTCCCAGGGCTCGGCGATCAGCTTGACCTGGCTGACCACCGGGTCCTGCTGCACCAGGTCGAAGAACGACGACAGCCGGTCCACCTCGTGGAACTGGCGGGCGAGCGTCGCCGCCAGGTCGAAGCGGAACCCGTCGACGTGCATCTCGGTCACCCAGTACCGCAGCGAGTCCATGATCAGCTGGAGCACGTGCGGCGAGCGCATCAGCAGCGAGTTCCCGGTGCCGGTGGTGTCCATGTAGTACCGGGGATTGTCCGCGAGCCGGTAGTACGAGGCGTTGTCCAGGCCGCGGAAGGAGAGCGTGGGCCCCAGGTGGTTGCCCTCGGCCGTGTGGTTGTAGACGACGTCCAGGATGACCTCGATGCCCGCCTGGTGCAGGGCGCGCACCGCCGACTTGAACTCCAGCACCTGCTGGCCCCGGTCGCCCCAGGAGGCGTACGCGTTGTGCGGGGCGAAGAAGCCGATGGTGTTGTAGCCCCAGTAGTTCGCCAGCCCCGAGTCCACCAGCCGGTGGTCGTTGACGAACTGGTGCACGGGCATCAATTCGAGCGCCGTGACCCCCAGTTCGGTCAGGTGCTCGATCACGGCGGGGTGGGCGAGGCCCGCGTACGTACCGCGGAGCTCCTCCGGCAGGGCCGGATGGAGCATCGTCAGCCCCTTCACATGTGCTTCGTAGATCACCGTCCGGTGGTAGTCGGTACGCGGCGGGCGGTCGTCGCCCCAGTCGAAGTACGGGTTCACGACGACGGACGTCATCGTGTGCGGCGCCGAGTCGAGGTCGTTGCGGGAGTCCGGCCTGCCGAAGTGGTAGCCGTACACCGCCTCGCCCCAGTCGATGGCGCCCGCGACCGCCCGCGCGTACGGGTCGAGAAGGAGTTTCGCGGAGTTGCAGCGCTGCCCGCGCTCCGGCGCGTACGGTCCGTGGACCCGGAACCCGTACCGCTGGCCCGGCATCACGCCGGGCAGGTACGCGTGCCGTACGAACGCGTCGGTTTCGCGCAGCTCCACCGCGGTTTCTGAGCCGTCGTCGTGCAGAAGGCACAACTCGACCCGGTCGGCGGCCTCGGAGAAGACCGCGAAGTTGGTCCCGGCGCCGTCGTACGTGGCGCCGAGCGGATACGCCTGTCCCGGCCAGACCTGCATAGATAAGACTCTTCCACTTCTGATCCGGCTTAAGGGGGTTGTTCGAGTCCGATCCTCCATGAAAGTGGTGCGAGCTCCTAGGACTGCGGTGCCCGTGTCCGGTCTGTCCGGGGGTGTCCGGTCGCCCGGGTCAACTTCGCGTTCCGGCGCGTCGCCCGGGGCGCCGGGGCCGGCCCGTACCGCCCTCCGCCGGGGCCGGCCGGCCCGCCGAGGGGACGCAACCACTATGAATCCGCTCACTCCGGCCCATCCCGTCGTCCGGAACCGCCGCGAGGACCACGGAGGTTGGGGAAGAGGCCTGGGGATCCGGCTGCACCGCGTCCCCCTACCGGAGTACCCTTCCTTGATCGTTGCAGACGGGTGGTCCGGAGAACTGAAGGCGGTGCGCGGGTGAGCTCGGGAGGGCTGGAGCTGCCCCCAGGTGACTCAGGTCATGAGGGGGACTCCACTGACCCCGCTGATGTCCCGCCCGGCGCGGTCTCACTCGCCCGGCCGATGGAGATCGGGGCGGAGCTGGACTGGGGCGCGGAGGCCTGGAGCGAGGTGCGCACCCGCGCCCAGCGGGCCGGACGTGCGTACATCTGGCTGAACCTCGTCGAACAGCGGCTGCGCGCCGTGGTGGCCGCCGTCCTGCGCCCCATCTACGAGCCGGTCCACGGCGAGGACTGGGTGGTGGCCGCGGCCGGGCCCGCCGGGCAGGAGTGGGTGCAGCGCGCCGTCGCCGTACGCGAGGTCTCCCGCCGCAAGGGCTACCTCCTGGACCCCGCCGACGACAATGTGCTCAGCTTCCTCACGCTGCCCCAGCTGCGCGAGCTGATGATCCAGCACTGGCCGTGCTTCGAGCCCTACATCGACGACCGGCGCGAGGTGGAGCTCGCCCTCGACGAGCTGGAGGTCACCCGCAACGTGGTCTCCCGCAACCGGGCGCTCTCGCGCACCGTGCTCGACCAGTCGGAGCGGGCGTCCGCCCGGCTCCTGGAGATCCTGGGCAGCGGCGCGGGCGTGCCGTCCGCCCACCGGCTGCCGGTCGACGCGGTGGAGGACCTCGTCGGCGACCGGTACGCGGACGTGGTCTCCGTCCACCCCGACCGGGTGCGGCTGCAGCGGCAGCTGCCCGCCGAGGACCTCTTCGGCGCGGCCCGGCGCCTCGACGCCATCGGCATAGGCCTGAACCTGCTGGTGCAGAACTTCTCCGGGCGGCGGCTGGTGCGGCTGGCCGAATCCGGCTGCCGGATACGGCTGCTCTTCCTCAATCCGGCGAGCAGTGCCGTCAAACGCCGCGAAAGGGAACTTGGGATCAAAAAGGGTGAATTGAGCCGCTCGGTGGAGATGAACATCCTCCATATGAGGCGGGTGCGCTCCCGGCTGCGCGACCCCGGCGCCTTCGAGATCCAGGTCTTCGACGAAACGCCCCGCTTCACCGCGTACCTCGTGGACGGGGACGGGCCGGACGGGGTCGGCGTCATCCAGAACTATCTGCGCCGGGCCCGTGGCATGGAGGCGCCCGTACTGGTGCTGCGCGGCGGCAGACGCCCGGTCGTCACCTCCTCCGGGGCGGAGCCCGACCACGGGCTGTTCGAGACGTACCGCGAGGAGTTCGAGTCGGTGTGGGCGGACTCCCGGCCGGTCTCCTGACCGCGGCCCCGGCCCCGGTCTTCTGACCGCGGCCGGGGCCGGGCGGGGCCGTGCGGAACGGTGGGCGGGGCCGATTGTCAGTGGTGCGTGGGAGGGTGAAGACCCACCAGGGGAGAGTGCACCGCACGGGGGACGCACCACCGCACCACAAGGAGGTACAGCATGGGCTGGCACCGGGAGACGCTGGTCGGATTCGACCTGGAGACCACGGGTACCGACGTCGAGACCGACCGCATCGTCACCGCCGCGTTGGTGCGACTGGAGCCGGACGGAACCGTCTCGGAGCAACGGACCTGGCTGCTCGACCCCGGCGTGGCGATACCCGAGCAGGCGTCCGCGATCCACGGCATCTCGACGGTACACGCCCGCACCCACGGGGCACCCGCGGCCTCGGCGGTCGAGGACATCGCCCGCGCCGTCGCCGACGTGCTGCGCTCGGGGGTGCCGCTGGTGGTGATGAACGCGCCCTACGACCTGTCCCTACTGGACCGTGAGTGCCGGAGGCACGGCGTCGCGTCCATCAGCGAGCGACTGGGCGATGTGCCGTCACCCGTCATCGACCCGCTGGTGATCGACAAGCACGTCGACAAGTACCGGAGGGGCAGGCGCGCCCTCCAGGCGCTCTGCGCCCACTACGGCGTGACGCTCGACGAGGCGCACGACGCCACGGCGGACGCGGTGGCCGCCGCCCGTGTGGTGCGGCGCATGGCGGAGAGGCACCGGCCCGTCGCGACGATGTCGCCGGCGGACCTGCATGACCTCCAGGTGCGCGCGGCTGCCGAGCAGGCGGTCTCGCTCCAGGTGTACCTGCGCCGGACGGCGAACCCGACGGCGGTCGTCGAGCCGGCGTGGCCGGTCATACCACGGAGCCGCTGACCGGCCGGTCGGACAGCGGTGTCGGGCAGCGGTGAGGGTCAGAACGGGTACCAGCGCACCTCCGGGTCGCCCTCCCGCAGTGACGCCACCCGGCGCCTGAACTCGGCCAGCGCCCTGGGGTTCGTGGGGGCGTGCTGCGCCACCCAGGCACAGCTGGCCGTCTCCCGGGCGCCGCGCAGCACGGCGCAGCCTTCCCACTCGCGCACGTCCCAGCCGTACGCCGCGGTGAACGCGTCGTGGGCCGCCGGGGCGAGGCCGTAGCGGTCCCGGGCGAGCGCGAGCACCACCAGATCGTGTTCCCGCAGGTCCGACGCGAACGTCTCCAGGTCGACCAGGACCGGGCCGTCCGGGCCGACATGGACGTTGCGGGGCAGCGCGTCACCGTGGATCGGGCCCGGCGTCAGTCGCGGGGTCAGCGCCGCCGCGGCGGCGGCGAAGCCGTCGCGCCGCTCCCGCAGGTACGCCGCGTCCGCGGGGTCGATCGCGTCACCCGCGAGACGCAGCCAGCGCTCGACGCCCCCCAGCAGCTCCCGGCGCGGGAGGCCGAAGGCCGGCTCGGGCAGCCCGTGGACCAGGCGCAGCAGCGGAGCCAGGTCCTTCGGCTCGGGCGGGCGTACGGCGTCGGGCAGCCGGTGCCAGACGGTCACCGGGTGGCCGTGCACCAGCCGGGGCTTGGGCTCCGCCGCCCGTACGGCGGGGACACCGGCCTCCTCCAGCCAGGAGGCGACGGCCACCTCGCGCTCGGCCCGCTCCAGCAGCTCCGCCCCGCGGCCCACCTTCACCACCCGGTCACCGGCGGCGAAGACCGCGTTCTCGCCCAGCGCCAGCAGTGCCGCGCCCGGCTCCACGCCGGCGGCGTCCAGGACGTCCCGCGCCCGCGCCTCGTCCATCGTGTTCCTTCCGTGCCCGTGCCGATCCGGCACAGTCTCGCATCCGCCCGCTCCCGGACGACGACCCGCTCCCGCGTGACGACGCGCACCTGCTTGACGAACCGACGGACCGTCAGGACGATGACGCCAGGCCGGGTCACCTTCACCGAGGGGGCTGTTCCGTGACATGGACGACCGCGACGGCGCGGTCCGGCGGGACAGCCGGAGAAGAGCACACCGACGAAGCGGGGAAACCCCGGACAACCGGGAGAAACCGAAGTGGCGGCGGACCCGGTCACCGGCCGGGAGACCACGGCGCCTGGTTCCTCGTCCTGCCCGCTCTGATCCCCATCCTCGTCCTCAGCGTCGGCCCGCTGCTCTACGGCATCGCCCTGGCCTTCACGGACGCGCAGTCGGGGCGCACCCGGCCCACCCAGTGGGTGGGCGGACTCAACTTCCAGGACCTGCTGCACGACACGCTGTTCTGGGAATCGTTCCGCATCGGCCTCGTCTGGGCGGTCGGTGTGACCGTCCCGCAGTTCGTCCTCGCGCTGGGCCTCGCCCTGCTGCTCGACCAGCACCTCCGCTTCCGCCGGCTGGCGCGGGCCCTCGCCATCATCCCCTGGGCCATGCCCGAGGTGGTCGTCGGCATCATGTGGCGGCTCGTCTACCACCCCGACGCCGGCGTCCTCAACGAAACCCTCCGCGACCTCGGCCTCGGCGGCGGCCGGCCCTGGCTCACCGGGCTCGTCACCGCCCTGCCCGCCGTCATCCTCGTCGGCGTCTGGGCGGGCATGCCGCAGACCACCGTCACCCTGCTCGCCGGCCTCCAGAACACCCCGCGGGAGCTCCACGAGGCCGCCGCACTCGACGGCGCGGGCGCGTGGCGCCGTTTTTGTACCGTCACCTGGCCCGCGCTGAGGCCCGTCGCCCTCGCGATCACCGCGCTCAACCTCATCTGGAACTTCAACGCCTTCGCGCTGGTGTACGTCCTGACCAGTGGCGGCCCGGGCGGACGCACCCGCCTGCCCATGCTCTTCGCGTACGAAGAGGCCTTCCGGTACGGGCAATTCGGTTACGCGGCGGCGATGGGCTGTGTGATGGTCGCCGCGATCTCCCTCGCCCTCGCCCTGCGTCTCGTGGCCCGGCTGAGGGGAGGACAGGACCGATGAACGCTCTGCGCGCCCGCGGGCCCGCCCGGGCCGGCCAGTACCTCGCGCTCCTCGGGTATCTGCTCTTCCTCGCCTTCCCTTTCCTCTGGCTGATCTCCACCGCCTTCAAACCCGCCCGCGAGCTCGGCTCCCTGCACCCCACCTGGATCCCCGAGGACCCCACGCTCGCCAACTTCCGGCAGGCCTTCGACGAGCAGCCCCTGCTCCAGGCCGCCGCCAACAGCCTCCTCGCGGCCCTCAGCGCCTCCCTGATCGCGGTCGCCCTCGCGACCCCCATGGCGTACGTCATGGCCCGGCACCGCGGCAGGCTCTCCGCCGCCGCCACCGGGTGGGTCGTGGTCAGCCAGGCGTTCCCCTTCGTGCTGGTGATCATCCCGCTCTTCCTCGTCCTGAAGAACCTGCACCTGATCAACACCCTGTTCGGGCTGGTCCTGGTGTACGTGGTGTGGTCGCTGCCGTTCGCGCTGTGGATGCTGACCGGCTACGTACGGGCTGTGCCGGCCGAGCTGGAGGAGGCCGCAGCCGTGGACGGGGCGGGCCGGCTCCGTACGCTCGTCTCGGTCACCGCGCCCCTGCTGGCGCCCGGCATCGTCGCCACCGCGCTCTTCGCCTTCATCACCGCCTGGAACGAGTTCTTCTTCGCGCTGGTCCTCCTCAAGACCCCGGAGAAACAGACGCTGCCCGTCGTCCTCACCCACTTCATCGGCGCCGAGGGCGCCGCCGACCTCGGCCCGCTCGCCGCGGCGGCGTTCCTGGCCACGCTTCCCTCGCTGGTCGTCTTCGCGGTCATCCAGAAACGCATCACGGGCGGCACGCTCGCCGGGGCGGTGAAGTCCTGATGCGCGCACGACGCGTGGCCGCCGTGGTCACCGCACTCGTCCTGCTGGTGGCGGGCTGCTCCGGTGGCGGGAGCGGCGAGGACACCCCCGGAAGGATCGTCCTGCGCTTCCAGTCGCTCGCCTGGCAGAAGGAGTCCGTCGACGCCAACAAGGAGCTGGTCGCGGAGTGGAACGCGGCCCACCCCGACGTCCAGGTGCGGTACGTCCAGGGCAGCTGGGACAGCGTCCACGACCAGCTCCTCACCTCCTTCGAGGGCGGCGAGGCGCCCGACATCATCCACGACGCCTCCGACGACCTCGCCGACTTCGCGTACGGCGGCTACCTCGCCGACCTGCGCGGCCTGCTGTCCGCCCGGCTGAAGGCGGACATCCCGGCGCGAAGCTGGGAGGCCACCACGTTCGGGGACGGGGTGTACGGCGTGCCGTTCCTCCAGGAACCGCGCGTCATCATGGCGAACAGGAAGATCCTCACCTCGTCCGGCGTCCGCGTCCCCACCCCCGAAAGGCCCTGGACCTGGGCGGAGTTCCGGCAGGTCACACGCCGGCTCACGGCCACGATGGGCGACGGCGGGCACGCCGTCGCCTGGCCGCTCAAGGAGCCGGTCTCCGTCTCGCTCAACCTGGGCCTGTCGGCCGGCGGCCGGCTCTTCCACCGCGACGGCGACGGGAAGGTCCGCGTCCGCTTCACCGGCGGTGACGCCGTCATGCCCGGCACCGTCCACGCCCAGATCAACACCGACCGCACGGCGCCCCGCTCCACCCTCGGCATGGGAGGCTCCGACACGCTGCCGGGCTTCTTCGGCGGCACGTACGCGATGGTCCCGCTCGGCTTCTCGTACCGGCAGCAGATCGCGCAGCAGGCGCCCGAGGGGTTCGAGTGGACGGTGTTGCCCGCGCCCGCGGGGGAGGAGGGGCTCGCGCAGGGGGTGAGCCCGCAGACCCTGTCGATCGCCGAGGACAGCCCGCACAAGAAGGAAGCCGCGCGGTTCATCGACTTCCTGCTGCGACCGCGCAACATGGTGCGCCTGGCGCGCGGCGACTGGATGCTGCCGACCGGCACGCAGGCGCTGGGGGACCCGTCGCTGCGCACGGCGCGGGACGGCTGGGCGACGGGCGTGGCGCTGGCGAAGGACCTCCGCCCGGCGCCCGCGCAGTCGGTGCGCGGCTACCCGGAGTGGAAGGACAAGGTGGCCACGCCCGCCTTCCAGGAGTACTACAGCGGCGCCATCGACGTCGCCGAGCTGGAGAAACGGCTGGTCGAGGACGGCAACCGGGTCCTGGCGCGCTATCAGCGCTGAGCCCCGCACCGGTTACGCGAGACGCCTCGTCTCGTTACGGTGGCAGTGCACCGCCGGGTCCCACAGTTGGCGATCCTGCGCGAGACGGACGCGTTCCTCGCGCACGCGGGCGCGGGGCGACGGGCAGGAGGGCCTCGCGGCGGGCACGCCGATGGTCGCCGTACCGCAGGCCGTCGACCGGTTCGGCAAACGCCGACGCGCCGGCGTCCCTCGGCGTGGCCCGTCACCTCCCGATGGCCGACGCCACCGCCGACACGCTGCGGGAGGCCGTCCTCGGCCTCGTCGAGAACCCCGAGGTCGCGCGCCGGGCGACGGGGATCCGCCTCCGCGTGGCCACCGAGGGCGGCGCGCGGCGGGCGGCGGACCTCATCGAGGCGGAGCTGGGGCCGGTGCCGCGCGGCGCGTGACCCCGTCCGCCCGGCGTCGGTAGTGGAAGGGGCCCGCGTCGCCGATACGCCTGTGGACGGTCGCCGACGCGCCCACCTGGCCGGGGGGTTCGCCAGGGCCGCATCCAACACGGGGGCCGCGACCGGCCGTTGGCTCGATTGCCCGGTTCTCACCCCGGGGTCCCACACCGGCCGGGGCGTCAACGGGCCTGCCCGGCTTGCCGGTTCGCGTCCGTTTTCTTATTACGAACACTTGTTGAGTAAGTCACAGGCGTATGAAGGTCTTGATCCGGGCGCGTCAATCGGTCAGGGTTTTGGATCAGTCCCCGGAAATCTTCCGTCCGGGGGCCATTCCCCCCACAAAAGATGACGAGGAGACCCCTCTTCATGACCATTCACCACCGCGCCCGCGGCCTCAAGCTCACCGCCGCCATAGCCGCCGTCGCCGGAGTGGCCGTCCTGAGCCCGTCCTACGCCGGTGCGGCCCCCGCGCCCGCGGAGGGCACCGTGTACGGCCTGGGTGCCGAAGGCGCCGTCGCCGGGAGCTACATCGTCCTGCTGGACGAGAAGGCGGACAAGGCGAAGCTCGCCGAGGAGTACGGCGGCACCCTGCGCCGCAGCTACAGTTCCGCCGTCAACGGCTTCTCCGCGAACGGGCTCTCCCAGGCCGAGGCCAGGCGGCTCGCGGCCGACCCGGCCGTCGCCAAGGTCGTCCAGAACAAGAAGTTCACCATCAGCGCCACCCAGGCGAACCCGCCGTCCTGGGGCCTCGACCGCGTCGACCAGGCCGACACCGCGGGTGACGGTGCGTACACCTACCCCGACAAGGCGGGCGAGGGCGTCACCGCGTACGTCATCGACACCGGCGTACGCGTCAGCCACAAGGACTTCCAGGGACGCGCCGTCTCCGGCTTCGACGCCGTCGACAACGACGACGACGCCACCGACGGCAACGGACACGGCACCCACGTCGCGGGCACCATCGCGGGCGCCGCGCACGGCGTCGCCAAGAAGGCGAAGATCGTCGCCGTACGGGTCCTCGACGACAACGGCTCCGGCACCACCGAGCAGGTCGTCGCCGGCATCGACTGGGTCACCAGGAACCACCGGGGCCCGTCCGTCGCCAACATGAGCCTCGGCGGCGGCGCCGACGAGGCCCTCGACGAGGCCGTCCGCAAGGCCATCGCCTCCGGCGTCACCTTCGGCGTCGCCGCCGGGAACGAGTCGAGCGACGCCGGGCAGGGCTCCCCCTCCCGCGTCCCGGAGGCCATCACCGTGGCCTCGTCCACCAAGGACGACCAGCAGTCGGCCTTCTCCAACTTCGGCTCCGTCGTGGACGTCTACGCCCCGGGCTCCGACATCACCTCGGCCTGGAACGACAGCGACGAGGGCACCAGGACCATCTCGGGTACGTCCATGGCGACCCCGCACGTCGTCGGCGCCGCCGCCGTCTACCTGGCGGGCCACCCGGACGCCACCCCGGAGCAGGTCGCCAAGGCCCTCACCGACGGCGCCACCGCCGGCAGGATCTCCAACCCCACCGGCGGCACGGCCAACAAGCTGCTGAAGATCGTCGAGTAGGCCCACCCCGCGCGCGGTCCCACCGGACCGGCGGCCGCCGTGCCCTCCCCCACGGGGCGCGGCGGCCGTCCTATCGTGTGACCATGACGACGAGGTACGCCGTACTGCTGCGCGGTATCAATGTCAGCGGCCACAGAAGAGTCCCCATGGCGGAGCTCCGCACCGTCCTCACGGACCTGGGCCACAGCGACGTACGGACCTATCTGCAGAGCGGCAACGCGGCCTTCGCCACCGCGTCCCGCGCGGGCGAGGACGAGCTGCGCGCGGAGGTGGAGCAGGCCATCGAGAAGCACTTCGGCTTCCGCGTCGACTGCCTCGTCCGCGGCGCCCCGTACCTGCGCGCCGTCGCCGACGCCTGTCCCTTCCCCGCCGCCGAGCTCGAGGCCAAGCAACTGCACGTCACGTACTTCTCGGAGCCGGTCGGCCCGGAGCGGTTCGCCGCGCTGGACCGGGCTGCCTTCCTCCCCGAGGACTTCCGGCTCGGCGACCGGGCGCTGTACCTCTACGCCCCGGACGGTTTGGGCCGCTCCGGACTCGCCGACGCGCTCTCCCGCCCCGCCCTCACCAAGGGCATCGTCGCCACCACCCGAAACTGGAACACCGTCGTCAAGCTGGTGGAGCTGACCCGTGGCTGACCCGACGCCCGCCGTCGCCGCCGCCATCGAAGGGGAGCTGCGCCTGCTCGACCCGGCGGTACGCACCACCCCCGCGTTCTTCGAGGAGCTGCTCCACCCGGAGTTCCACGAGTTCGGCGCCTCCGGCCGCCGTTGGGACCGCACCTCCCTGCTCGCCGCGATCACCGCGGACGACGCCCCGCCGCCCCGGGCCCTCACCACCTCGCCCATGCGCGGCACGCAGCTCGCCGACGACGTGGTGCACCTGACGTTCGACACCGAATCGGGGGGCCGCCGCACGCACCGCAGCTCCCTGTGGCTGCGCACCGACCGGGGCTGGCTGCTCTACTTCCACCAGGGCACGCCGTTCACGGACTGATCCCGTCCAGCCGCGCCAGATCGGCCGCGTCCAGGCGTACGGAGGCGGCGTCCAGATTCTCGTCCAGGTGCGCGAGCGACCCGGTGCCCGGCGTGGGCAGCAGGACGGGGGAGCGGTGCAGCAGCCACGCCAGCGCGATCTGACCCCTGCTCGCGCCGTGACGCGCGGCGACACCGTCCAGCTCGGCGGCCTCCGCACCGGTCAGGGCTCCGTTGGCGAGCGGGAACCACGGCAGGAACGCCACACCCCGCGCCTCGCACAGCGCCAGGACCTCCTCCGCTCCCCGGTCCAGGAGGTTGAAACGGTTCTGCACGGAGACCACCGGCGCCAGTGTCAGCGCCTGTTCCACCTGCGCGGCGGACACCGTGTCCAGGCCGATGTGGCGGATCTTGCCTTCCCGGCGCAGCTCCATCAGGGTCCCGAGCTGGTCCTCCATCGGCACCGCGGGATCCAGCCGGTGCAGTTGGTACAGATCGATCGTGTCCGTACGCAGCCGCCGCAGGCTCGCCTCGCACATCGCCCGCAGCCGCTCCGGACGCCCCTCGATGTGCCAGGCGCTGTCGCTCGTCCGGACCACACCGCCCTTGGTCGCCACGACCGGACCCGCCGGATACGGGTGCAGCGCCTCGGCGACCAACTCCTCGGCGAGGCCCGGCCCGTAGTTGTCGGCCGTGTCGATGAGGGTCACCCCCCGCTCGACCGCCCGCCGCAGCAGCGCCACCGCGTCCGCCCGCTCACCGCGCGGCCCCCAGTAGCCGCGTCCCGTCAACTGCGCCGTACCGAAACCGAGTCTGCGTACGGGCAGGTCGCCACCGAGCGCGAAGGTGTCCGAGATCATGACCGGACTGTAACCGCGCCCCTCTCGGCGCAGGCCCGATGGGCCTAAGCGGCGGCCACCCGCTCCTCGGCGCGCGCCGCCCCGTCGTACCGCTCCAGCAGCAGCCGCGCCAGCTCCGGTGACGGCCCCAGCACGGCGGCGAGGACATCCGCGCCGGCGGCGCCCTCGGCGATCCGGTCCGGCAGACGGCCCGGCGCGATGACGTACGGCGCCACCGCCACCCGGCGTACGCCGTCGGCGCGCAGCGCCCGCACCGCGTCCTCGGTGCGGGGAAGGGATGCGGAGGCGAACGCAGGCCGCACGGAGCACCAACCGGTGCGCCGCAGCTCCCGCGCCATTTCAGCGATCACTGCGATCGCCTCCGGGTCGGTGGAGCCCGCCGCGGCCAGGACGACCCCGGTCGAGCCCTTGTCGGCGGGGGCGAGCCCCGCCTCGTACAGCCGCCGCTCCACCGCCGCCACGAGCAGCGGCGACGGGCCGAGGACGTCCGCCTGCCGGATCCGCAGGGACGCCGGGGCCTCGCGCAGGACGGCCGGGATGTCGGCCTTGGCGTGGAAGGCGCGGGTCAGCAGGAGGGGGAGGGCGATCACCTCGCGCACCCCCTCCGCCGCGAGCCGCTCCAGCACGGCCGGCACCGACGGGACGTTGAAGTCCAGGAACGCCGTCTCCACCCGCAGCCCCGCCCGCAGGCCGGCGGCCCGCCGCACCAGGGCGTGGACGGTCGCGGCGTGGAGCGGGTCGCGGCTGCCGTGGGCGATGACGAGAAGGACGGGACGGTTCATGGCGTGGCTCAGCTCTTCACCAGCAGACCGCGCCGGCGCAGCACCGTGCGCTCCAGCGGGCTGAAGATCAGCAGGTCGATGGCGATGCCGACGACCAGGATGAGGATGATCGCCAGGAAGATGCCCGGCATGTCGATGTTGTTGCGGCCGTTCTCCAGCAACTGGCCCAACCCCAGGCCCAGATCGGGCGAGGAGGCGATGATCTCGGCGGCCATCAGCGACCGCCAGGAGAACGCCCAGCCCTGCTTCAGACCGGCCAGGTAGCCCGGCAGCGCGGCCGGCATCACGATGTGCCAGGCGCCCCGCAGCCCGGTCGCGCCGAGCGTCCGCCCGGCCCGCAGGAACAGCGGCGGCACCTGGTCGACGCCCGCGACGAGGCCGTTGGCGATCGACGGCACGGCGCCCAGCAGGATCACCGCGTACATCATCGAGTCGTTGAGGCCGATCCAGAGGACCGCGGGCGCCACCCACGCCACCGACGGCAGCGACTGGAGGCCGGAGAGGATCGGGCCGATCGCCGCCCGCACGAACTTCACCCGGGCGACGAGCAGCCCCAGCGGCGTACCGATGGCCAGGGCCATGAGGAAGCCGAGCAGCGCCCGCGACACGCTGGTCCACAGCACGTCGAGGAGCGTGCCCTCCAGCCACATGGTGGTCAGGCTGTCCCACACCGCGGACGGCGGCGGCAGCTTGAACTCGTCCGTGACCTTCGCCCACACCAGCAGCTGCCACACCACCAGCACCAGCGCGACCGCCACCACCGGCGGCAGGACCTTCTTCAGCAGGACGTCCCGCACCGGGGTGCGCGCCACGTGCACGGCGTCGAGGGCGTCGAGACCCGCCTCGAGGCCGGCGAGATCATCCGCCTTCGCGGCGGTCGTCGTATCAGTGCTGGCCATGACGGCGGATCTCCCCACGCAGTTCTTCGGTGATCTCGACGGACAGCTCCGCCACGGCGGCGTCCTCGATACGGCGCGGCTGCGGGATGTCGATCTCCCACTGACGGGCGATCCGGCCGGGCCGGGACGACAGCAGGACCACGCGCTGCGCCAACCGCACCGCCTCGCGCACGTTGTGCGTGACGAACAGCACCGACAGTCGCGTCTCGCGCCAGATCCGGGTCAGCTCGTCGTGCAGCACGTCGCGCGTGATGGCGTCCAGCGCCGCGAACGGCTCGTCCATCAGCAGCAGGTCGCTGTCCTGGGCGAGCGCCCGGGCCAGCGCCACCCGCTGCCGCATACCGCCCGACAGCTCGTGCACCCGCTTGCCGTACGAGCCGCTCAGCCGCACCAGCTCCAGCAGCCGCTCGGCCTCGGCGCGCCGCTCGTTCTTCGCGACGCCGCGCAGCCGCAGCGCCAGCTCGATGTTCTTGCCCGCCGTCAGCCACGGGAACAGCGCGTGCTCCTGGAACATCAGGGCCGGCCGACCGCCCGGGGTGTCGATCGACCCCGCGGACGGCCGGTCGAGCCCCGCGACCAGGTTGAGCAGCGTGGACTTGCCGCAGCCGGAGGCTCCCAGGAGGGTGACGAACTCACCCGGCGCGACGTCGAGCGAGATGTCGTCGAGGACGAGCTGCCGTCCGGCCGGGGTGGTGAAGGACTTCGATACGTGCGCGAGCCGGGCCGCGTGAGTGGACACCGTGGCACGGTCCTCGGCCTTGGCGAACGTGGTGGCCATGGTCGTCACCTCCTGGGATCGGTCGTACGGGAGCGGGTTACTTGACGCCGAGACCGGCGTCGGGGACCTCGGGCCTGCCCTCGGCCTCGAGGACCTTGTTGAGCGGCTTCAGGTCGTAGATGCCCTTCAAATCGGGCTTCTTCAGCAGGCCCGCCTCCACCGCGTGATCGGCCTGCGCCTGGAGCGTGGCGGCCAGCGGGTCGTCGGTGAACCGGATGGAGGGCCACGCCGGGTCGATCACCTTGTCGCCGAGCGGCTTGCCGGTGAGCGCCTTCAGCTTGGCGTTCGCGGACGCCTTCGCCTTGTCCGGATTGGCGTTCATCCACGCGTTGGTCCGCACCGAGCCGCGCAGCACCGCCTCGACCACGTCCGGGTGCGCCGTGAGGAACTTCTGCGACACGATGATGTTGGTGATCACGAACTTCTTGTCCGGCCACAGCACCGACTCGTCGAGCAGCACCTTCGCGCCCTCGCTGACCAGCTTGGACGCGGTCGGCTCCGGCACCCACGCGCCGTCGATCGAGCCCGACTTGTAGGCGTCGGGGGCCACCTTGTTGTCCGTACGGACCACGGAGACGTCGCCCTTGCCGCTCTGCGCGTCGACCTTCCAGCCCCGCTCCGAGACCCAGTTGAGGAACGCGACGTCCTGGGTGTTGCCGTGCTGCGGCGTGGCGATCCGCTTGCCCTTGACGTCCGCCAGGGTCTTGATCCTGTCCGGGTTGACGACCAGCTTCACCCCGCCGGAGGCCGCCCCGCCGATGATGCGGAGGTTCTTGCCCTTGGACTTGGTGTAGCCGTTGATCGCGGGGGAGGGACCGATGAAACCGATGTCGATCGAGTCGGCGTTG
This sequence comes from Streptomyces sp. NPDC006368, assembly GCF_040612535.1. Lineage (NCBI taxonomy): Bacteria > Bacillati > Actinomycetota > Actinomycetes > Kitasatosporales > Streptomycetaceae > Streptomyces > Streptomyces sp. NPDC006368. Next base: position 35,954 of record NZ_JBEXQK010000020.1, on the reverse strand, counting down.
AGCGCCTCGATCTCGGAGGGGCCGGCGTTGAAGGTGGAGACCTTCAGCCGGGTGCCGCCCAGCTCCTTCTGGAAGATGCCCTCCTGGTCGCCCACCAGGGCCGTGGCGTGGGTCAGGTTCGGGAAGTACCCGAGCCGCACCTCGTCGGCCGAAAGCTTCTCGCCCTTGGCCTCCACCCGGGTCTCCGTGGGGGCCTTGGAGCCGTAACCGCAGGAGGCGAGAGCACCGATCAACAGTGGCAGCGCCGCCGCGGCGGCGAGACCGCGGCGCAGGGTGGTGGTGCGGTAAGTGGCAGGCACGGGAGGGTGTTCCTCTCGTCGGGCCCGGTGCTCACGTCCTCCTGATCGTCGTCAGGGGCGTGGCCGGGAAGTGGGCAGATGGCTGTCTTCGGCGGTGCGGGTGGCGCGGGAGCGGACGCGGCGTCAGCTGACACATCGTGCGACACCCCCGGTCCCCGCGCCGACGGCGCCGCTGCCGATCCGGCCGCCCTCCTTCGCGAAGGTCGCATAGACGTCGATGGTGGTCACCTCAGAAGTCCCAGCCCTCGTCGTCCGCGACGGCCACCGGCGCCTCGGCGGTGGCGAAGGCGTCGCCCGCCATGCCCGCGGCGAGCGTGGTGCCGTCGGCCGGGTCGATGAGCAGGAAGGAACCGGTGCGGCGCGAGTCGGCGTACGCGTCGATCGCCAGCGGCTCGGCCATGCGGACGACGACGCGGCCGATGTCGTTGGCGACCAGCCGGCCGGGCGCCGGGTGCTGGGACAGGTCGTCCAGCGTCAGCCTGGACGGGATGTCCTTGACGATCGCCTTGACGGTGCGGGTGGTGTGCTTGAGCAGCACCCGCTGGCCCACCGCGAGCGGCCGGTCGGCGACGTGGCAGACGGTCGCCTCGATGTTCTGGCTGGTGGCGGGCGCGTCGTGGCTGGGCACGAGCAGGTCACCGCGCGAGATGTCGATGTCGTCCGCCAGCAGCAGGGTCACCGACTGCGGGGTCCACGCCACGTCCACCTGCTCACCCAGCAGGTCGATCCCGGTGATCGTCGACGTACGCCCGGAGGGCAGCACGGTCACCCGCTCGCCGACGCGGAACGTACCGGCCGCGATCTGCCCGGCGTACCCCCGGTAGTCGGGGTGCTCGGCGGTCTGCGGGCGGATCACGTACTGGACGGGGAAGCGCGCGTGGCAGCTCGTCAGGTCGTGGCTGACCGGCACGGTCTCCAGGTGCTCCAGCACCGTCGGGCCGCCGTACCAGTCCATGTGCGAGGACGCCTCCACGACGTTGTCCCCGGCGAGCGCGGAGATCGGGATCGCGGTGACCTCCGGGACGCCCAGCTCCAGGGCGTACGCCGTGAACTCCTCGGCGATCCTCGCGAAGACCGGCTCGGCGTACTCGACGAGGTCCATCTTGTTGACGGCGAGGACGACGTGCGGGACGCGCAGCAGGGCGGCGATCGCGGCGTGCCGGCGGGTCTGCTCGACGACACCGTTACGGGCGTCGACGAGGATCACCGTCAGCTCGGCGGTGGACGCGCCGGTGACCATGTTGCGGGTGTACTGCACGTGCCCGGGCGTGTCGGCCAGGATGAACCGGCGCCGGGGCGTGGCGAAGTAGCGGTAGGCGACGTCGATGGTGATGCCCTGCTCACGCTCGGCCCGCAGACCGTCCGTCAGCAGCGCGAGGTCGGGCGCCTCCTGGCCACGGGAGCGGGAGGCGTGCTCCACGGCCTCCAGCTGGTCGGTCAGCACCGACTTGGAGTCGTGCAGCAGCCGGCCCACCAGGGTGGACTTGCCGTCGTCGACGGACCCGGCCGTCGCGAAACGCAGCAGCGTGGTGGCGCTGAGCTGCTCGGTGGTGCTGGTCATGGCTAGAAGTACCCTTCGCGCTTGCGGTCTTCCATCGCCGCTTCGGACAGCTTGTCGTCGGCGCGCGTCGCGCCCCGCTCGGTGAGCCGGGACGCGGCGATCTCGGCGATCACGGCGTCCAGCGTGGTGGCGTCGGACTCGACGGCGCCCGTGCAGGACATGTCACCCACGGTCCGGTACCGGATCAGGCGGGTCTCGACCGTCTCGGTGTCCTTCGGGCCACCCCACTCTCCGGCGGTCAGCCACATGCCGTCACGCCGGAACACCGGCCGCTCGTGGGCGAAGTAGATCGCGGGCAGCTCGATGTTCTCCCGGGCGATGTACTGCCACACGTCCAGCTCGGTCCAGTTCGACAGCGGGAAGACGCGCACGTGCTCGCCGGGCGCGTGGCGGCCGTTGTACAGCTGCCACAGCTCCGGGCGCTGCCGGCGGGGATCCCACTGGGAGAACTCGTCCCGCAGGGAGAACACCCGCTCCTTGGCGCGTGCCTTCTCCTCGTCGCGGCGCCCGCCGCCGAAGACGGCGTCGAAGCGGTGCTGCTGGATCGCCTCGGTCAGCGGCACCGTCTGCAGCGGGTTGCGGGTGCCGTCGGGGCGCTCGCGCAGTTTGCCCGCGTCGATGTACTCCTGCACGGAGGCGACGTGCAGCCGCAGCCCGTGCTTCTCCACCGTGCGGTCGCGGTACTCGATGACCTCGGGGAAGTTGTGCCCGGTGTCCACGTGCAGCAGCGAGAAGGGGATCGCGGCCGGGGCGAACGCCTTCAGCGCCAGGTGCAGCATGACGATGGAGTCCTTGCCGCCGGAGAAGAGGATCACCGGCCGCTCGAACTCGCCCGCCACCTCGCGGAAGATGTGCACCGCCTCGGATTCGAGGGCGTCCAGGTGGGTCAGGGCGTACGGGGTGCCGGTGCCCTCACCCACGACGTTGACGCTCGTCGTCATGCTGCGGCCCTTTCGTTCGCTTCTCCGCCTGCCCGGCGCGAAGGTGCTGCCATCGTGGTGGTCTGCGGCCAGCCGGCCGCGTCGTGCGCGTCGCTCACAGCAGGCCCCTTTCGGTGAGCAGCGTGTGGACCGCGGCGGCGGACTCCCGCACGGTCTGGTTCTGGGACTCGATGCGCAGGTCCGGGGTCTCCGGCTCCTCGTACGGGTCGTCCACGCCCGTGAGCCCGCTGATCTCGCCCGCCGCCTGCTTGGCGTACAGGCCCTTCACATCGCGTACGGAGCACACCTCGACCGGCGTGGCGACATGCACCTCGACGTACGCGGTGCCCTGCCGCCGGTGGCGCGCCCGCACCGCCTCACGGCTGTCCGCATAGGGGGCGATGACGGGCACCAGGACCTTCACGCCGTTCGACGCCAGCAGCTCGGCGACGAAGCCGATCCGCTGCACGTTGGTGTGCCGGTCCTCGCGGCTGAAACCGAGGCCCGCCGACAGGAACTCGCGGATCTCGTCGCCGTCCAGCACCTCGACGCGGTGCCCATCGGCGCGCAGCCGGCCCGCCAGCTCGTACGCGATCGTGGTCTTGCCGGCGCTCGGCAGACCCGTGAGCCAGATGGTGGCTCCGGTCGTCACTTGTGTCTCCTGAGTGGTCGTCATCAGCCGTGCAGCCCGCATTCCGTCTTGGTCCGGCCCGCCCAGCGGCCGGCGCGCGCGTCCTCGCCCTCCAGCACCCGGCGGGTGCAGGGCGCGCAGCCGACGGAGGCGTACCCGTCCATGAGCAGCGGGTTCGTCAGTACGCCGTGCTCGGCGACGTACGCGTCCACGTCGTCCTGGGTCCAGCGGGCGATCGGCGAGACCTTGACCTTGCGGCGCTTCTCGTCCCAGCCGACGACCGGGGTGTTCGCCCGGGTCGGGGACTCGTCGCGGCGCAGCCCGGTCGCCCACGCGGCGTACGCGGTCAGCCCCTCCTCCAGTGGCTTGACCTTGCGCAGGGCGCAGCACAGGTCGGGGTCGCGGTCGTGCAGCCGGGGGCCGTACTCGGCGTCCTGCTCGGCGACCGTCCGGCGCGGGGTCAGCGTGATGACGTTGACGTCCATCACGGCGTCGACCGCGTCACGGGTGCCGATGGTCTCGGGGAAGTGGTAGCCGGTGTCGAGGAAGACGACGTCGACGCCGGGGAAGACACGGGAGGCGAGGTGGGCGACGACCGCGTCCTCCATGGAGGAGGTGACGCAGAAGCGCTTGCCGAAGGTGTCGGCCGCCCACTTCAGGATCTCCGGCGCGGACGCGTCCTCGAGGTCCCGGCCCGCCTGCTCGGCGAGCGCCCTGAGGTCCTCCGCCGTGCGGTCCTCCGTTACCTGAGTCTTCGTCATATCGCTTCCCCTCCACCGTCGTCGCGCCGAAGCCCCCGGGACAGCAGCCCGAGGAACTTCAACTGGAAGGCTCGGTTGCAGGCCGCGCATTCCCAGGCGCCGTGCCCGGTCTCGTTCGGCCGCAGGTCCTCGTCGCCGCAGTACGGGCAGTGGAACGGCGCCGCGCGCTCACTCATGCCATGTCCTTCGTCTCGCTCGCCGCGCTCACGAAAGCGCCTCCTCCGAGGCGCGCGCCGCCCAGGTGGCGAAGCGCTCGCCGTCCTCGCGCTCCGCCTCGAAGCGCTTGAGGACCCGCTCGATGTAGTCGGGCAGCTCGGCGGAGGTGACCTTCAGGCCGCGCACCTTGCGGCCGAAGCCGGCCTCCAGGCCGAGCGCGCCACCCAGGTGGACCTGGTAGCCCTCGACCTGGTTGCCGTCGTCGTCGAGCACCAGCTGGCCCTTGAGACCGATGTCCGCCACCTGGATACGGGCGCAGGCGTTGGGGCAGCCGTTGATGTTGATGGTGATCGGCTCGTCGAAGTCCGGGATGCGGCGCTCCAGCTCGTCGATCAGCGCCGCGCCGCGGGCCTTCGTCTCGACGATCGCCAGCTTGCAGAACTCGATGCCGGTGCAGGCCATCGTGCCGCGCCGGAAGGGGGACGGCTCGACCTGCAGGTCCAGCGCCTCCAGGCCCGCCACCAGCGACTCGACCTGGGGCTCCTCGACGTCGAGCACGATCATCTTCTGCTCGGCGGTGGTGCGCAGCCGGGCGGAGCCGTGCGCCGCCGCCACGTCGGCGATCTTCGTGAGCGTGGCGCCGTCGACGCGGCCGACGCGCGGTGCGAACCCGACGTAGAACCGGCCGTCCTTCTGCCGGTGCACGCCGACGTGGTCACGCCACTGCCGCACGGGCTGCTCGGGCGCGGGCCCGTCGATCAGCGCGCGCTTCAGGTACTCGTCCTCCAGGACCTGGCGGAACCTCTCGGGGCCCCAGTCGGCCACCAGGAACTTCAGGCGGGCGCGGTTGCGCAGTCGGCGGTAGCCGTAGTCGCGGAAGATCGAGATGACGCCCTCGTACACATCGGGGACCTCGTCGAGCGGGACCCACGCGCCGAGCCGCACACCGATCTTCGGGTTGGTGGACAGGCCGCCGCCGACCCAGACGTCGAAACCGGGGCCGTGCTCGGGGTGGTTCACGCCGACGAAGGCGATGTCGTTGATCTCGTGCGCCACGTCGAGGAGCGGCGAGCCGGAGATCGCCGACTTGAACTTGCGGGGGAGGTTCGAGAACTCCTTGTTGCCGACGATCCGGCGCTGGATCTCCTCCAGTGCGGGGGTGCCGTCGATGATCTCGTCCTCGGCGATGCCGGCGACCGGCGAGCCGAGGATGACACGCGGGGTGTCACCGCACGCCTCCGTCGTGGACAGCCCGACCTCTTCGAGGCGGTTCCAGATCTCGGGGACGTCCTCGATGCGGATCCAGTGGTACTGGATGTTCTGCCGGTCGGTGATGTCCGCGGTGCCGCGCGCGAACTCCTGCGAGATCTCGCCGATGACCCGCAGCTGCTGGGTCGTCAGCCGGCCGCCGTCGATGCGGACGCGCAGCATGAAGTACTCGTCGTCCAGCTCCTCCGGCTCCAGGATCGCGGTCTTGCCGCCGTCGATCCCGGGCTTGCGCTGGGTGTAGAGGCCCCACCAGCGCATGCGGCCGCGCAGGTCGTTGGGGTCGATCGAGTCGAAGCCGGCCTTGGAGTAGATCGTCTCAATGCGTGTCCGCACATTGAGACCGTCATCGTCCTTCTTGAACTGCTCGTTGCCGTTGAGGGGCGTGAAGTGGCCCCTGGCCCACTGACCCTCGCCACGGTGCCGTCCGGCCTTGCGGCGGGGCGTGGCGGGGGCGGGCTTTTCCGGGGTGGAGGCCATGACGATACGTCCTTCGGGACTGCAGGAGGGCGGCTCTGACCTGCACACGCGCGCGCGGAAACTGGCGGTGGCGCGGCGGTGCGCAGTGGGGTGCGGAAGATCGGGGGTCGCGGTGGCGCTGGCTTGCTCAGCTCACCGGACAGATGGCGCTGGACATGCGGCCGAGGTCGACGTGCCGCCGACTCACCAAGGCAATTCCAGCTCGAGACATGACGGAAGCCTGGCATGGGACTTTGGACCCAGTCCACCTTTGTCCATGATGTGGACGGGAGTGTCCCGCATTGTGGACAAGTGTGTCATGGGTCACTCAAAGAGCCCGCTGGGGCGCCCTCCGCGGACCGGCTGCCCCTGTGTTCCCCGGGGGCACCCCCACCGAAGGTGCGCGCCGTCAGGGGCGGGCGCCCGGCCAGGGCCCCGGGGGCGCGGTGTCCGGCTCCTCGGTCACCTCGGTGTCGAAGAGCGTGAAGCCACGACGCAGATAGTTGTCCATCGCGTGCTCGCCGTCCAGCGAGCAGGTGTGCAGCCACACCCGCTTCGTCGGCGTACGGCCCGGCCAGCGGTCCGCCAGGTCCCAGGCGCGGGCGGTGCCGTACGACAGCAGGTGCCCGCCGATCCGCCGCCCCCGGAACGCCGGGATCAGCCCGAAGTAGACGATCTCGACGACCCCGTCGTCCTGCGGGTCCAGCTCCACGTACCCCGCCGGTGTCCCCTTCTCGTACGCCACCCAGATCTCGGCGCCGGGCCGGTCGACGATCTCCCGCCACTGCGCGTACGTCAGCCCGAGCCGGTCCGTCCAGCGGATGTCGCCGCCCACCGCCGTGTAGAGGAACCGGCTGAACTCGGGGGAGGGCACCTCGGCCCGGACGACACGTATGTCCCCGTCCGGCTCGGCGGCCGGCCGCAGATCGTCGGGCGAGGTCTGTTCCAGGGACCAGGTGGTCACGGCGATGCTCATACCGTCCAGCGAATCACGCCTCCGGCCCGCGCCCCAAGCCGCGCCGCCCGCCCCGCGCCGCCACCACCGCCGGGGCCGTCGAGTGCGGCAGCAGGTCACCCGGGTCCGCCGGGAGGACCACCGTCACCTCCACCTCCTCGCGGAAGCGGTACGGGCGGTGCGCCAGCAGCCCGCCCAGCGTGCGGCGTACCCGGGACATCTCCGCGCGGACCGTCACCGTGCGCGTACGGTCACCGAAGACGTCTGCCGCCAGGTCCGCCGCGCTCCGGCCGTCGGGGTGCCGCGCCAGCACGTACAGCAGCTCGGCGTGGCGGGGGCTCAGCTCCTGCGTCCAGCCGCCCGCCCCGCCCGTCACCTCCAGCGACCAGCGGCGCGGCCGGCTGACGTCCAGCACCGCACGGCTCGGCACGTCGACCGCCGCCTCGGCGTTCCCGTCCTCCAGCCGCAGCAGCCAGCCCCCGGGCAGCGGCTCCACCACGCACCGGCCCAGCGACGGCACGAGGACCCGCCCCGCGCCGAACCCGCCCGGCAGCGCCAGCCGGTCCACCGGCGGCATCCCCGTGACCGCCGCCGGCCACCCGTGGCCGTCCACCGCCAGTGCCCGCCCCCCGACCCGGCACAGGACCGGCGCCGCCACCGAGCGCAGCCGCTCCAGGTCCGTGAAGTGCCGGTTGCGCAGCTCGGCCTCGGCCAGCTTGGCGACCGAGCTGACGAGCATCAGCGTCGCCGGGTGCATCGTCGCCAGCGGCCCGCTCACATCCACCGCGCCCAGCAGCCGCCCGTCGCGCGGATCGGTGATCGGCGCGCCCGCGCACGTCCACGAGTGGTGCGTCGCCACGAAGTGCTCCGCCGAGTGCACCTGCACCGGGCGACGGGTCACCAGCGGGGTGCCCACCCCGTTCGTCCCGACGGTCGCCTCCGTCCAGTCCGCGCCCGGCTCGAACCCGTGCCCGTCCGCCTTCCGCAGCACCGCCGGACTGCCCTCCCGCCACAGCACCCGGCCGTCCGCGTCCGCGACGACCATGATGTGCTGCGGCGAACCCGAGTACGAGCCCGACGCCGACACCAGCCCCTCACGCAGCAGCGGCAACAACTCCGCCAGCGGCGAGGCGCTGCGCCGGTGCTCCAGCTCCACCGCCGACAGCAGCCGGGAGCGGTGGTCCTTGTCCGGATCGATGCCCTTGCGCAGCATCCGCTGCCACGACTCGCGTATGTCGGCGCGCGGCGCCAGCGGGGGCCGCCCGCCCTTCAGCGTGGCGTCCCGCACCCCCTTGAGCAGCAGCGCCGCCTCCCGCGCGTCCATGGCGGCGAGCCGCGCCATGTCGACAGTCGCCTCGCGCACCGGTCCCTCCCCGCTGCACCGCACACGGTGGCTGGTATACGTCACCCCATTCTCCCCCCGCCGTCATGGGCGTCGCGCACCGATACCCCCCACCTCGCTGCAACCCCTTGCAACTCTCGCGAACGACCCCGCTCCTGCGCGAAAGTGGTGTCGTACCGGACCCGGCGACGGCGCTCCGGTACGGCGATGGGTTGGTGCCGTGTCGGCGCAGCACCACCCCACTCTCCCCGGGCGCGGGCCGTTCTGGACACACGGCCCGCGCCCGCCCTCGCTCTCGTGTCAGACGACCGCCCGGGCCCGCTCCACCACGGCCCCCAGGTCCAGGGTGTGCGGCAGCGTCCCGAACGCCGTCCCCCAGTCGCCTCCCAGCCGCGACGCGCAGAACGCGTCCGCCACCGCCGCCGGCGCCCACCGCACCAGCAACGACCCCTGGAGCACCAGCGCCATCCGCTCGACCAGCCGGCGGGCCCGCGCCTCGATGCCGTCCAGGTCGGCGAGGTCCGTCAGCAGGTCCTTGATCGCCCCGTCCAGCCGGTGGTCCGCGCCGCGCGCCTGCCCGACCTCCTCCAGGAAGGCGTTCAGCGCGTACGGCTCCCTCTGGAGCGCCCGCAGCACATCCAGCGCCTGGACGTTGCCCGAGCCCTCCCAGATCGAGTTCAGCGGCGACTCGCGCAGCAGCCGCGGCATCCCGGACTCCTCCACGTAACCGTTGCCGCCGAGACACTCCAGCGCCTCCGCAGTCGTCGGTGTGCACCGCTTCGTCACCCAGTACTTGGCCGCGGGCACCGCCAGGCGCAGGAACGCCTGGTCCTGCTCGCTCCCGGAGTCGTACGCCGCCGCCAGCCGCATCGCCAGCGTGGTCGCCGCCTCCGACTCCAGCGCCAGATCGGCCAGCACGTTGCGCATGAGCGGCTTCTCCAGCAGAACGCCGCCGAACGCGCTCCGGTACGCGGCGTGGTGCACGGCCTGCGCCACCGCCTGCCGCATCAGCGCGGCCGACCCGATGACGCAGTCCACCCGGGTCGCCGCCACCATCTCGATGATGGTGCGCACCCCGCGCCCCTCCTCACCGACCCGCCGCGCCCACGTCCCCTCGAACTCCACCTCGCTCGAGGCGTTCGACCGGTTGCCCAGCTTGTCCTTCAGCCGCTGGATCCGGAACACGTTCCGCGAACCGTCCGCCAGCACGCGCGGCACCAGGAAGCACGTCACCCCACCGGGGGCCTGCGCCAGCACCAGGAAGGCGTCGGACATGGGAGCCGAGCAGAACCACTTGTGGCCCGTCAGGACGTACTCGCCCTCCGCGTCCAGCGGCGTGGCGGCCGTCGTGTTGGCGCGTACGTCGCTGCCGCCCTGCTTCTCCGTCATGCCCATCCCGAAGAGCACGCCGCCCTTCTCGGCGGCGGTCCGCAGCTCCTCGCCCTCGTACACCTGCGAGGTCAGCTTCGGCTCCCACTCGGCGGCGAGCGCCGGGTCCGTCCGCAGCGCGGGCACCGCGGCGTGGGTCATCGACAGCGGACAGCCGTGCCCCGCCTCGGTCTGCGTCCACACGAGGAACCCGGCGGCGCGCCGCACATGGCCGCCCGGCCGGCCCCAGGCGTTGGTGAGCCCGTTCGTCACCGCGTGCCCCAGCAGGCGGTGCCAGGCGGGGTGGAAGTCGACGTGGTCGATCCGGTGGCCGTACCGGTCGTGGGTGCGCAGCTTCGGCGGGTTCTCGTTGGCGAGGAACCCCCACTCCTGCGCCTGCGCGGACCCGGCGGTGGTGCCCAGCTTGGAGAGCTCCCCGCGGACCTCGTCGAGGAGTTCGAGCGGAAGGTGACGTTCCACGGCTTCCGTCAGCGCGTGATCGGCGCTGAAGACGTCGTACCCGACCAGGGGCGGAGGCTGGTTGGTCACTGTGTGGGTGGTGGCTGCCATGCGGATACGGTAAGGAGGTGCAGGCAGCAAAGGAAACACCCCAGTGGCACCCGCGGTCACCGGGCAGACTTCACCGGGCCCGGGCCCTCTACCGCAACGTCTCCAAGCGGAAGATGGCGTGGCTGCTCCTGAAGGACACCGTCAATTCGTGCATCGAGTACCGCATCCTCGGCCTCGCCGCCGAAGCGGCGTTCTTCACCCTCCTGTCGCTGCCGCCCCTGATGCTGGGCCTGCTCGGTCTGCTCGGTTACATCGACGACTGGACCGACACGACGACGGTCGCCTCCATCGAGAAGAACATCCTCGCGGCCGTGGGCACGGTCCTGTCCGACCGGGGCGTCAACGACATCGCCAAACCCCTGCTGGAGGACGTCACCCAGGGCGGGCGCCCGGACGTCATCTCGATCGGCTTCGCCATCGCCCTCTGGTCGGGCTCGCGCGCCGTCAACGTCTTCATCGACACCATCACCGTGATGTACGGCCTCGACGGTCGCCGCGGCATCGTCGCCACCCGGCTGCTGGCCTTCGTCCTCTACATCGTGGCGCTGCTGATCGGCGCGGTGGTCCTGCCGCTGGCCGTGGTCGGACCGGACCGGGTGGTCGAGCTGATCCCGTGGGGCACGGAAGTCGTCGCCATCCTGTACTGGCCCGTCGTCATCCTCCTGTCGATCGCCTTCCTCACCACGCTGTACCACGTGTCCGTCCCGGTCCGCTCGCCCTGGATCGAGGACGTCCCCGGCGCCCTGGTGGCCCTCGCGATGTGGGTGCTCGGCAGCTTCCTGCTGCGCATCTACCTGACCAGTACGGTCGAGGGCCCCACGATCTACGGCTCCCTGTCCGCCCCCATCGCGGTCCTGCTGTGGATCGGCATCTCGGCCTTCGCGGTCCTGGTCGGCGCGGCGGTGAACGCGGCGATCGACCGCGTCTGGCCCGCCGCCACGACGGCCGCCGCCCGCGCCGAGACCGAGCGCGTCCGCACGGCCGAGGCCGCCGCCCTGGTGGCCCGCGCCAAGGCGGCGGTTGAGGGACTGGACGACGACGACCCGGACATGCCGTCGGAGTTCCCGGAGCGCTGGTCGCGATTCCTGCCGCCGGACGACGTGGTGGCGCGGCTGCACACGCCGAAGGAGAAGGACAGGGACAGGGAAAGGGAGAAGAGCAAGGGCAAGGACAGGGAGGGGGAGGAGCGGCCCTAGTTCCCCTCGGAGTGGGGCGCGGGCTCGGAATCGGACTGGGGCGCGGACGCGGACGCGCGGGCGCACTGGGGCCCCGGCTCGGACGCGCGCACCACCGCCACCGTGCGAACGGCAGTCGATCGGGCAGGTCCGGAGGTCATCGCCCTCACCCGGAAGGCCCCGCCGTCACGAGCCGCCGCCGCGTCCCCGACCGCCTCCGCGAGCGAGGAGCACCCCTCGTCCAGGGCGACCGCGCGGAAGCCCGGAGGCCTCCACCCGCCGCCCCGGGCCGCCCTCCGCAAGGCAACGTAATGTTAAGGTAAAGAAGATCCTTTGCTTGGTGTCCCCGTGAGAGCTCCGGAGGGGATCATGGGAATCCGTCGCACCCCACTGCCCGGCGTCGGCACGCAGTACGACCTCACCACCGAAGCGGGCCAGCACATCTCGGTCGTCGTCCACCACGACGGCCGCCGCTTCCTCGGCTTCTACCGCGCCGACGACCCCGACACCTGCCAGGCGTCGGTGCCCCTCACCCCCGAAGAGGCGACCGCGCTCGCCCACCTGGTGGACCCCGCGCCGCTCGACTCCCTCCGCGCGCCCGGCCTGGACCTGGTCACCGAGCACATCCCCGTCCACAGCCGCTCCCCGTACGCGGGGCGGCTGCTCGGCGACACCCGGGCGCGCACCCGCACCGGCGCCTCCATCGTCGCCGTCCTGCGCCGCACGAGCGCCCACCCCTCACCCGGCCCCGACTTCCGGCTGGCCATCGGGGACACCCTCGTCGCCGTGGGCACCCGCGACGGCGTGGACGCCCTCGCCGCGATCATCGCCGGAGGATGACATGCACGACACCGCCGCGCTCCTCATCGAACTCGGAGCGGTCATCCTCGCCCTCGGGCTGATAGGCAGGTTCGCCGGACGCATCGGCCTCTCCCCGATACCCCTCTACCTCCTGGCCGGCCTCGCCTTCGGGCATGGCGGGCTCCTCCCGCTCAACGCCAGCGAGGACTTCGTCGCCGTCGGCGCCGAGATCGGCGTCATCCTGCTCCTGCTGCTGCTCGGACTCGAATACAGCGCCACCGAGCTCGTCGACAGCCTCAAGACGCAATACCCCTCCGGCGCCGTCGACTTCGTCCTCAACGCGACCCCCGGCGCCGCCGCCGCGCTCCTCCTCGGCTGGGGCCCGGTCGCCGCCGTCGCCCTCGCCGGCATCACCTGGATCTCCTCCTCCGGCGTCATCGCCAAGGTCCTCACCGACCTCGGCCGGCTCGGCAACCGCGAAACACCCGTCATCCTCGGCGTCCTCGTCATCGAGGACCTCTCCATGGCCGTCTACCTGCCGCTCCTCACCGCCCTGCTGGCCGGCGTGGGCCTCGCCGGCGGCAGCATCACCCTGCTCATCGCGCTCGGCACGATCGGCCTCGTCCTGTACGTCGCCCTCCGCCACGGCCGCCTGCTCAGCCGCGCGGTCTCCTCCGACAACCCCGAGATGCTGCTCCTCGTCGTCCTCGGACTGACGGTGCTCGTCGCCGGGATCGCCCAGGAGCTCCAGGTCTCGGCGGCGGTCGGCGCGTTCCTCGTCGGCATCGCGCTGTCGGGCGAGGTCGCCGAGGGCGCGCGTGAACTGCTCACCCCGCTGCGCGATCTGTTCGCCGCGGTGTTCTTCGTCTTCTTCGGCCTGTCGACCGACCCCGCCGCCATCCCGCCGGTGCTGCTGCCCGCGCTGCTGCTCGCCGGCACCACCGCCCTGACCAAGATCGCCACCGGCTGGTACGCGGCCCGGCGCGCCGGCATCGGCCCGCGCGGGCGCCTCCGCGCGGGCGGGGCGCTAGTCGCCCGCGGTGAGTTCTCCATCGTCATCGCGGGCCTCGCGGTGGCGAGCGAACCGCGGATCGGCCCCCTCGCCACGGCGTACGTCCTGATCCTGGTCGTCCTCGGCCCGATCGCCGCCCGCTGGACCGAACCGGCGCTGGGCCGGGCCCGTCGGCTCCGGCGCCCCGGTCACTCGGGCCGCTCAGGCGGCCCCGGACACGCCGAACACCGTACGGACCCGCCCCCGGGACACGAGCAGCTCAGGGAGGGCGTGGAGGTCAGCGGACCGGCTGAGGCTCGATGAGCACGGCGCCGCCGCCCTCCATGGCCATGATGGTCCGGCTTCGCCCGGCCCCGGCGCAGTGGAGCGATCACGGGTGACGGGGAAAAAAAGCATTGGCACGGGTGCGTGGAGCTGCCCTAGGGTGAAACCGTTCGTGCCGGAAGAGCTGTAAGCGTGCCGCAAGAGCTGTAAGAGCGATGGACGGGAGGTGTGACCGATGGCTGTCACTGCGCAGGGCGCTGCCCTGGACCAGATGCGCGTCATGTCCACTCCCGTGGCCGCCGGCTGACGCTCTCACGCGCGCGTCCTGCCGCCGGGGCCACCCTTTCGTAAGGGTTTCCCCTTGTCTTCGTCTTCCGTTTCCACCTCCGCCCACGCTTCCGCGCCGCACCCCCTGGCCCCCTACGGCTGGGACGCGGTGTGGGAGGCGGAGTTCGCGCCGTACGCCGACCGAGGGCTCGTCCCCGGCCGGGTGGTCCGGGTCGACCGCGGCCAGTGCGACATGGTCACCGCCGACGGGCCCGTCCGCGCCGACACCTCGTTCGTGACTCCGCACGATCCGCTGCGGGTCATCTGCACGGGCGACTGGGGTGCCGTCGAAACCGACGGCACCCCCCGGTACGTCCGCGCGTATCTCCCGCGCCGTACCGCCTTCGTGCGCTCCACCTCCTCCAACCGCTCCGAGGGGCAGATCCTCGCCGCGAACGTCGACCACGCGGTCATCGCGGTGTCGCTCGCCGTCGAGCCGGACCTGGGCCGGATCGAACGGTTCCTCGCCCTGGCCTGGGAGTCCGGCGCCCAGCCGCTCGTCGTGCTCACCAAGGCGGACCTGGTGCCCGACCCGGTCGGCCTGGCCCACCTCGTGCAGGACGTCGGGACCGCCGCGCCGGGTGTGCCCGTCGTGCCGGTCAGCGCCGTCGGCGGAGAGGGCCTCGACGTCCTCTCCGCCGTCGTGGCGGGCGGCACGAGCGTGCTGCTCGGCATCTCCGGCGCGGGCAAGTCCACCCTCGCCAACGCGCTGCTCGGCGAGGACGTCATGGCCGTCCGGGCCACCCGTGAGGTCGACGGCAAGGGCCGTCACACCACGACGACCCGCAACCTCCTCCTCATGCCGGGCGGTGGGGTCCTGATCGACACCCCCGGGCTGCGGGGCGTCGGGATGTGGGACGCCGGGACCGGCGTCGGCCAGGTCTTCCCGGAGATCGAGGAACTGGCGGAAGGGTGCCGCTTCCACGACTGCGCCCACCGGGCCGAGCCGGGCTGCGCGGTCCTCGCCGCCATCGAGGACGGCGCCCTGCCGGAGCGGCGGCTGGAGAGCTACCGCAAGTTGCTCCGTGAGAACCAGCGCATCGTCGCCAAGACCGACGCCCGTCTGCGCACCGAGATCCTCAAGGACTGGAAGCGGATAAGCGCCGAGGGCCGCGCCGCGTTGCAGGCCAAGCGGGGGCGGCTGCGCTGACACCGCCGACGCGCCCCGGGCGCGCCACTCGGGCAGCGCGCTCAGCGTGGTGTCCGAAACCCGCCAGCCGGGGGAGGGGCGGTGTCGGACACTGGGGTGCGTGAGGGACGAGGACACCAGGTACGAGGCGGTGAGCAGCCGCGACGCGCGGTTCGACGGGGAGTTCTTCTTCGCCGTCCGCACCACCGGCATCTACTGCCGGCCCAGCTGCCCGGCCGTCACACCCAAACGGCGCAACGTCACCTTCTTCCCGACCGCGGCCGCCGCCCAGCGGCACGGCTTCCGGGCCTGCCGCCGGTGCAGACCCGACGCCGTGCCCGGCTCCGCCGCCTGGAACGTACGCGCCGATGTCGTCGGCCGCGCCATGCGCATGATCGGCGACGGGGTGGTGGACCGCGAAGGCGTCCCCGGCCTCGCCGACCGGCTCGGGTACAGCGCGCGGCAGGTGCAGCGCCAGCTCACCGCCGAACTCGGCGCCGGGCCCGTCGCGCTGGCCCGCGCCCGGCGCGCCCACACCGCGCGGGTGCTGTTGCAGACCACCGACCTGCCGGTCACCGAGATCGCGTTCGCCTCCGGGTTCGCCAGCGTGCGGCAGTTCAACGACACGATCCGAGAGATCTACGCGCGCACCCCGAGCGGGCTGCGCGCCGAATGCCGCGGCCGTACGGCCCCGGGGGCGGGCGGGATCCCGCTGCGGCTGGCGTACCGGGGCCCGTACGCCGCCCGGGAGGTGTTCGACCTGCTCGCGGCCGAGGCCGTCGCGCAGGTCGAGGAGGTGGTGGGCACGCCCGGCACCCGCATCTACCGGCGCACACTGCGCCTGCCGTACGGTTCCGGCGTCGCCGCCGTCGACGAGCGGTCGTCCGGCCCGTGGCTGGACGCCCGCGTCCACCTCACCGACCTGCGCGACCTCACCACCGCCGTACAGCGGCTGCGCCGGCTGTTCGACCTGGACGCCGACCCGTACGCGGTCGCCGAGCGGCTCGGCGCCGACGAGATCCTCGCGCCCCGCGTGGCCGCGCGCCCCGGGCTGCGCTCGCCCGGAGCCGCCGAGCCGGAGGAGTTCGCGGTGCGGGCCGTGGTCGGGCGCGCCGGGACGCGGCGGCTGGTCGAGGCGTACGGCACGCCGCTCGACACCCCGTGCGGCGGCCTCACCCACCTCTTCCCCGAGCCCGCCGCGCTCACCGGCCACCCCGAGGCCGGACCGCTCGCCACCGCGCTCGCCGGGGGCGGTCTGCGGCTCGACCCGGGCGCCGACCGCGACGCGGCCGAACAGGCGCTGCGCGCACTGCCCGGAGTGACGGCGCGGACCGCCGCGCTGATCCGCATGCGGGCCCTCGGGGACCCGGACGTGGCACCCGACGAGCGCGCCGACCGCGACGAGTGGCGGCCCTGGCGCTCCTACGCCGCGCGCTACGCGGACGCGGTCGGCTCCTGGTAGCCGAGACCCCGGCTGACGACCGTCTTCGGATGGACGCGGGATCACGTCCTCGCTGAGGTGTGCCGCGCTCACCCGGGCCGGTGGGCAGCCCCGCCTCGCCCCGATGTCGACGCCGCGCACCCGGACGTACCCTCGGCACGGGCGCCCGGGGACGGCCCGCCCATCGGCGTGCGGACCGGGCCGGGACCCCGCTCCGCGGTCCCGGTGCCGCCGTCGGCGCGTCAGCCGCCGAGCGCGGCGCCCATCCACGCGCCGACGATCAGCAGGCACGCGAACAGCTCCACCAGCACACTCCCGCCCACCGCCCGCATCACCGTCCGCGTCGACGTCATGGCGGGCCCGTGGCCGCCGAGCCGCAGCCGCTCGGAGAGGTAGATACCACCGATGTAGCCCGGCACGGCGCCGATCACCGGCAGCAGGACGAACCCGAGCAGCGCCCCCACCCCCGCGTACGCCACCATCCGCCGCGTGATACCCACACCGCGCAGCCGACGGGCGGGCAGCTGCCAGACGACGACCTGGGTCAGCAGCAGCACGGCGGTCGAACCGACGAGCACCCACCAGGCCAGAGCGCTCTTCTCGTGCAGCGACCACCACGCCACGGCCGCCCACACCAGCCAGGAGCCCGGCACACCGGGGAGGAGCACGCCGAACAGGCCGAGCAGCATCACCGTCCCGACCATCAGGAGCTGCCATTCACCCACGCGTCCAGCCTGCCGGACCCGCCCCGTTCCCGCAGGTCGTCCGGGCCGGCGGCGGCCCCGTGAGCCGGGCAGGATCCCGGGCGCTCCGAAGACGCGACTCAGGTCCGGGCGACCCAGCCGCGCTCGTACGCGTGCCAGCCCAGTTGCAGGCGGGTCGTCACGCCCGCCGTCTCCATCAGGCTCTTCACGCGCCGCTGGACCGTGCGCAGGCCCAGGTCCAGTTGTTTGGCCACGCTCGCGTCCGTCAGGCCCGCCAGCAGCAGCGAGAGGATCTCCAGGTCGGTCGTGTCCGGGCCCGGCGCCGCTCCCCGCGTCACCCCGCCGCCCGCGCCCGGCCGCAGTGGCAGCGCCTCGCGCCACACCGCCTCGAAGAGGCTCGCCAGGGACCGCAGCAGCCCGCTCGCGTGCACCACCAGCGCCGCGGGCTCCGGGCCCCGGTCGCCCGTCAACGGCACGATCGCCAGGCCCCGGTCCGCGATCACCAGTCGCGTCGGCACCCGGTCCACCACGCGGACCCGCTCCCCGCGGCCGAGCGCCGCCGACAACCCGGCGACCCCGTCGGGCCGCTCCAGCACCTCCCGCTCGACGACCACCCGGTGCGCGACGCCCCCGGCCGCCGCGCCCTCCCGCACGCCGTCGTCCGCGCCCGTCGCCGCCACCGGCCGGCCCGTGACGAGCGCGCACACCTCGCGCGTCGCGCCCAGCCGGAGCTGCCGGAACCGGTGCTCCACCGCGCTCGCGCCCGTCACCACCTCCACCAGGTCGTGCGCGGCCGGCTCCGCGGCCTCCGCCCGGTACTCCTCCGCCAGCTTCGCCGCCGCCAGCTCGGCCTGCTCCAGCTCGTGCCGCTGCCGGGCCAACAGCGCGCTCAGCGCCGCCGCGGGCGGGGCGGCCACCCAGCGTCCGGCACGCGCCGGCGACCGGGCGGCCAGGCCCTGCGACTCCAGCCGCCGCAGCGCCCGTTCGGTGTCCGGCTCCGGCAGCGCCAGCCGGTGCGCGAGATCCGCCACCTCGGCCGCGCCCAGCGCCACCAGCGCCCGGTACGCCGACTCCTGCCGCTCGTCCAGTCCTATCGCTGCGAGCACGTACGAACCCACCCCTCGTCACAGCGGCCGTGGCGGAAAGAGGCCACGGCGCGAACCCGCCGCACCCATCATCCCCGCCCCACCCGCCACTCCGCCAAGATGCCGTCACCCCGGCCCCGAAACCACTCCGGCACCGAAGCCGCCACCGGGGAGGCGTTCCCGCGGCGACGCCCACCACGTGGACGCCCCGCTCACCGCCCGGCGAAACCGTTTACGCTCAGGGTCCCGCCCACCGGCGGACACCCCGTCACGCCGCGCACCGCACAACTGGCGGACGACCAGGCGACTTTCGCCACCCGGACCGTGGTCCGCGCGTACGACGCGCGTCGATCACGCCGGTCCGCCGGGCGTCCTTCCCGTGGGGGGTGGGGTCGCCCGGCGGGCCACTTTTTCCGGATGCCCCGTTTTCGTACGCCCCTTGCGGTGGACAATTAAGGGCATGAGCCCACAGGGGGAGACGCCCGCCACCGGCGACGACTGGTGGGACAGGCTGTACGACGACACCGCCCCGGACACGGCCCCGGCCGCCACCGGCGACACCCTGGACGACCGGTTCGACTCGGCCTCCGGCACGGTGACCCCGCCGCCGCGGCCGGCTCCCCGGGACCGCGCCCCCTGGCAGCCCCCGGACGGCCGCTCGGGCCCCCGGACGTTCCCCGCGCGCCCGCCGACACCACCGACGCCGCCGGCCCCGCGCGCGGCTCCCAGCGCACCGCCGCCGCAACCGCCGCAACCGCCACAGCCGGTAAGTCCCATGCCGCCGACGCCGCCTGACTTGTCGTCATCCCGTGCGCCCCGGCAGCGCGCCCCGCACGCCGAATACGTCGGGGACCGGCCCCCCACCTACGAGGCGGAACCCACCGCCCTACCGCCCGCCCGGGCCGGGGAGCTGGGCGAGCTCGTCGCCGACACCGTGCTCGACGGGGCCCGCTACGGCACGTACACCCTGCGCGCCGCGTCCATCCGCGGCGACTCCGCGCGGTACCGGGGCGAGCCCCGACGGGACGCGCTGCTCACCGCCCGGTTCGGCACCGGCGAGGCCGCCCTCGTGCTGGTCGCCGTCGCCACCGGCGCCCGTACCGCCGAGGGCGCGCACCGCGCCGCCGCCGATGCCTGCCGCTGGATCGGCGATGCCGTCGGCCGCAGCCACGCCCGGCTCAGCGAGGACATCAGGGCAGGCCGCCGCGGTGACCTCAAGTCCGGTCTGCAGCGCCTCACCGACCGCTCCTACGGCAAGCTACGCGCCCGCGCCGCCGAACTCGGCCTGCCGCCCGACGAGTACACCTCGGGGCTGCGCTGCCTGCTGCTGACCGCCGACCCCGCCTGCCGCACCCGGGTGTTCTTCGGTGTCGGCGACGGCGGGCTCTTCCGGCTGCGCGAGGGCGTCTGGCAGGACATCGAGCCGCAACCCCCGGAGCCCGGGGCCCTCACGGGCGAAGCCGTCGTCGGGTACGGCTCACCGCCGGCCGGGCCACCCCCCGGGCCCGCCGCGTCCGCCGGGCCCGCCGCGTCCGCCGATTCCGTCGAGGACGACCGGCTGACCATGGACCTGGGCATCACGACGCCCCCTTCGCCGTACGTCGAGCCGCCCGTCCCGCCCCCCGCCGAGCCGTTCCGCTTCCGCGCCTCCGTCGCCCGCCCCGGTGACACGCTGCTGCTCGCCGGCCCCGGCCTGGCCGGGCCGATGCGCTGGGAGCCGGCGCTCGCCAAGGAGCTCGCCGAACGGTGGGGGAGCGGAGAGCCGCCCGGGCCGGCACAGTTCCTCGCGGACGCGGGGCTACGGGTGAAGGGATACGCCGATGACCGTACGGCCGTGGCCCTGTGGGAGGCGTGAGGAGGCGCGATCACGCCGGTCGTGAGATGGATGGACCATGGCCGAACAGAATGTGGCGGAACAGTTCGTCGACCTCCTCGTCCGCGCAGGCGTCCAGCGGCTGTACGGAGTCGTCGGTGACAGCCTGAACCCCGTCGTCGACGCCATCCGCCGCACCCGCGGCATCGACTGGGTGCAGGTGCGGCACGAGGAGACCGCCGCGTTCGCGGCCGGCGCCGAGGCGCAGCTCACCGGCCGGCTCGCCGCCTGCGCCGGCTCCTGCGGCCCGGGCAACCTCCACCTCATCAACGGCCTGTACGACGCGCACCGCTCCATGGCGCCCGTCCTCGCCCTCGCCTCGCACATCCCCTCCGGCGAGATCGGCCTCGGCTTCTTCCAGGAGACCCACCCCGACCGGCTGTTCCAGGAGTGCAGCCACTACTGCGAGCTGATCTCCAGCCCCCAGCAGATGCCCCGGGTGCTCCAGACCGCGATCCAGCACGCCGTCGGCCGTGGCGGTGTCGGCGTCGTCGCCCTGCCCGGAGATGTCGCCTCGCTGCCCGCCCCCGAGAAGCCGACCGAGCACGCCCTGGTGACGGCCCGCCCCACCGTCCGCCCGGGGGACGCGGAGATCGACGCGCTCGTCCGGCTCGTCGACGACGCCGACAAGGTGACCCTCTTCTGCGGCAGCGGCACGAAGGGCGCGCACGCCGAGGTGATGCGGTTCGCGGAACGCGTCAAGGCCCCGGTGGGGCACGCCCTGCGCGGCAAGGAGTGGATCCAGTACGACAATCCGTACGACGTCGGCATGAGCGGTCTCCTCGGGTACGGCGCCGCCTACGAGGCCACCCACGAGTGCGACCTGCTGATGCTCCTGGGCACGGACTTCCCGTACAACGCCTTCCTCCCCGACGACGTCAAGATCGTCCAGGTGGACATCCGGCCCGAGCACCTCGGCCGCCGCTCCAAGCTGGATCTCGCCGTCTGGGGAGATGTGCGCGAGACGCTGCGCTGCCTCACTCCGCGGGTGCGCGCCAAGAAGAGCCGCAAGTTCCTCGACAGAATGCTGAAGAAGCACGCCGACGCCCTGGAAGGCGTCGTGAAGGCCTACACCCGCAAGGTGGACAAGCACGTCCCGATCCACCCGGAGTACGTCGCGTCCGTCCTCGACGAGATGGCGGACGACGACGCCGTCTTCACCGTCGACACGGGCATGTGCAACGTCTGGGCCGCCCGCTACCTCACCCCCAACGGGCGGCGGCGGATCATCGGCTCGTTCAGTCACGGGTCGATGGCCAACGCCCTGCCGCAGGCGATCGGCGCCCAGCTCATCGACCGCAGGCGGCAGGTGGTCACCCTGTCGGGCGACGGCGGGTTCTCCATGCTGATGGGCGACTTCCTGAGCCTGGTGCAGCACGATCTTCCGGTGAAGGTGATCCTGTTCAACAACTCCTCGCTCGGGATGGTGGAGCTGGAGATGATGGTGGCGGGCCTGCCGTCGTACGGCACGGACAACCACAACCCCGACTTCGCGGCCATCGCCCGCGCGGCCGGCGCGTACGGCGTGCGCGTGGAGAAGCCCAAGCACCTGGCGGGCGCGCTGAAGGGCGCCTTCGCGCACAAGGGTCCGGCGCTCGTCGACGTGGTCACCGACCCCAACGCCCTGTCCATGCCGCCGAAGATCAGCGCCGACATGGTGACCGGATTCGCGCTCTCCGCCGGCAAGATCGTGCTGGACGGGGGAGTGGGCCGGATGCTCCAGATGGCCCGCTCCAACCTGCGCAACCTCCCCCGCCCGTGACCCTCCCCCGGGCACTGACCACCGCCCGGCCCCGCCCGTCCCCCGGCCGTGGGCCGCCGCGCCCCCTCCACCGTGTCGTGCTCCCCACACGCTGACGGACTACCCCGGTGCGCCCCCTCGACCGCCCCCCTCGCCTTCGAATCGCAGGCGTGGCCCCAGGCGGGCAGGGGCATGCATCCCGTGAACCAGTTCGAGGAAAGGGTCGATGACGTGCGGGTGGGGACTATGAGTGGGCGTCAGGCAGCGGCACGACCCGCGCAGTGGCGCAGGCACGTGAGGGGTGAGGACCTCGCGGCCGTACGGGAGGTGAGGCACGGTCTGCGCGAGCTGCTGCGGCGGTCGGGCCAACCGGGCTCCGCCGACGCGGCGGAGCTGCTCGCGAGCGAACTGGTGACCAACGCGCTGATCCACACCGGGCAGGGCGCCGTGGTGACGGCCACGGCCGGCCCGGGGACCGGATTACGGGTGGAGGTGCGGGACTTCGACGGGGCGCCGCCCCGGCCGTACCAGCCGGTGGGCGATGACAGCACCCACGGCAGAGGGCTGGTGCTGGTGCAAGCCCTCGCCGACGCGTGGGGCGTACTGAGCCACGGGGTGGGCAAGACGGTCTGGTTCGAACTGTCCGGCGAGCCCGTCTGACGCGGTGTCGCGCCGACGGGCCCGCCCCCGGGACCACCCGGACTCCGGACATCACCCGAGCTCCGGACATCAGCCGAACTGCTGCTCCAGGTGCTTGAGCTTCTCCTCCAGGGAGTCGAGCCGGGGGAGAGCCTGGGTGTCGTCCTCCGCCGTGAGGTCCACCAGGCGCGGTTCGTCCGTACGCCGCTCGGCGGTGCGCGGTTCAGTGTCCCGCACGGCCTGAAGGGAGGGCCGGGATCGTGGAGGCAGTGGTTCCGCATCGGGTATGGCGGGCTCCGCGACGGATGCTCCCACCGCGGCCGAGGCGGAGCCGGACGAGCGGTTCGTGGCGTTCATGGCCTGGTGGACCTCGACGTGCGCGGGGTTCACGCCCTGGACGTCGATCTGACGGCCACCGCGCCCCAGGCCCCAGGCCCGGTGCTGCCGGTTGAACGCCTTCAGGCGCGCCCGCTCCAGCTTCTCCTGCTCGCGCCGCCGCAGCCGCGTCTGCTGCTTCTGCCGCCGGTCCTCGCGCACCTCGTCGACCGCCTCGTCGAGCGTCCGTACGCCTTCCAGCAGCATGAGCGACCAGGCGCCGAACGTCTCGCGGGGCGCCCTGATCCACCGTACGATCCGGATCTGCGGCAGCGGCCTCGGGACCAGTCCCTGCTCGCGCAGCGCGGCCCGCCGGGTCTGCTTCAGCGCCCGGTCGAACAGCACGGCCGCCGACAGCGACATGCCCGCGAAGAAGTGCGGCGCGCCCGCGTGACCGGCGCCACGCGGCGCGTGCACCCAGTTGAACCAGGCGGCGGCGCCGGCGAACGTCCACACCAGCAGGCGCGAACCGAGCGCCGCGTCACCGTGGCTGGCCTCGCGCACCGCCAGGACCGAGCAGAACATGGCCGCGCCGTCGAGGCCGAACGGGACCAGGTACTCCCAGCCGCCGGACAGGCTCAGGTTCTGCCGGCCGAAGCCGACCAGGCCGTGGAAGGAGAGCGCGGCGGCGACCGCCGCGCAGCAGAAGAGAAGGAGGTAGGAGGCGGTGCCGTAGACCGCTTCCTTGCGCCGGCGCCGCTCCTCGCCGCGTTCCCGGGTGTCGTCGGCCGCTGTCTTGTCACCGGCGCGCTTGCCGCGCCTGAGCACCGCCACCGCCGCCGCGATCCCCACCAGCATCACGACGCCCGGAAGCAGCCAGTCCAGCGATATGTCGGTCAGTCTCATGCGGTGTCCCTTGCGTCATCGCTTGCGGTAGGGCGTTCGGCCGCCATAGTGGCCGAACGCCCGCGGCCGTCATGGGCTTTCGGAGCAAGAGGACGCCATCGGGGGCGCGGGGCGCACGAATGGGTGGGTTCCGCTCGAACCACCGTATGAATGGGGGGAGTTGTGTTCGACCCTCGCCACCCGTCCGGGTGGCGTGGAAGTTACGCGGATGCGCTCAGCTTGCGTACGCGGTCGGCGTCGCAGGTACGCGGACAGGTGACGCAGGTGTCCTCGGGGCGCAGGGTGTAGAAGAGGCAGCAGCTCGCCCGGTCACGGGTGGGCAGCGCCTCGCCGCCCGGCCCCGTCAGCTCACGGAAGCCCGCCGTGCCCACGTACGGCTTGGCCGTGCCCGACCCCGGCAGGAGCAGCGACAGCTCCGCCATCGCGCGCCGCTCCTCGCCCAGCAGGTGGCCGACGTACCAGAGCCCCTCGACGATCTCGTCGGTCGCCATGCCCCACAGGGCGCGCTTCCCGCGCCGCATCCGCGGCCCGAACCCCTCCAGCACCGGCTCCAGGTGGGCGGCGACGGCCGCCCGCACCTCGGCGCGCAGCGCCTCCTCGTCCGGTACGACCCGGGCGCCGGGCAGCGCGGCGGCGGGGTCACCGGGCAGGCACGCGAACTCCCGCACCCGTACGGTCATCCGGCCCATCGCGCGCTGGAAGGCCACGTCCGCGACGGGTACCCGGGGGACGCGGCGGTGCAGGAACCACGGCACGGTGACGAGGAGGCAGGCAGGCCAGGCGTACCGGTGCAGGCCGAAGCTGGCGACGACATCGGGGCGGGCCCGCTGTCCGTAGTCCTGCTGGACCTGCGCGTCGTCCCAGGCGAGGAACGCGTCCAGGGCCGGCCCGCCGCTCGCGAGCTCGTCGGCCCCCACCCAGCCCTCGCCGCGCGGCTCCGTCTCACGCTCGGCCAGCACACGCACCCGCAGCCCCGGGAAGACCTCGGCGAGGCGGGCGTAGGAGTCCGCGACGGGGGACGGCGGGGCCGTGGAGGCCGGGGCGGAAGCGGGAGCCGGGAGCACGGCGGGGACGGTCATGCAGGGACCACCGAATCACGATCGTTTGCAGGTAAGCCTTACCTTACCCGATCTGATCCGTATTTGAACTGCGCCTCCGTGCGCCTATGGTGCACGGGGGCCCCTACCACCACGAGCCGGGCCCTGGCACCAGGCACCAGGAGGACCCGAGTGGAGCAGGGCAGAGCGCGCGGGACGGCCGAGCCGTCACAGCCGCATGCCGCGGGCCGCGTCCCCGAACAAGCGCGCGGCGAGCACACCCACAGCGAACCCCCCGCGCCGGGCCCCCGGCTCGTGCAGCGGCACTCCGTCCGCGGCCAGATCCTCGACGCCCTGCGCACGGCCCTCGTCAGCGGCGAACTGATCCCCGGCGAGGTGTACTCGGCGCCCGCCCTCGGGACGCGCTTCGGCGTGTCCGCCACCCCCGTCCGCGAGGCGATGCAGCAGCTCGCGCTGGAGGGCGCCGTCGAAGTCGTCCCGAACCGCGGCTTCCGCGTCTCCCGGCGCACCCCGCGCGAACTGGCCGAGCTCGCCGAGATCCGCGCCCTGATCGAGGTCCCCGTCATGTTGCGGCTCGCCCGCACCGTGCCCGCCGCCCGCTGGAGCGAGCTGCGCCCGCTCGCCGAGGCCACCGCGGCAGCCGCCGCCCGCGGCGACCGCGCCCACTACGCCGAGTCCGACCGCGCCTTCCACCGCGCCGTCCTCACCCTGGCCGGCAACGAACAGCTCGTCCTCCTCGCCGACGACCTGCACCGCCGCTCCCAGTGGCCGCTCACCGGCCGGCCGCCCACCCGCCGGGCCGACCTCGTCGCGGACGCGGCCGAACACGGCGCCCTGCTCGACGCGCTGATCGCCCGGGATCTGCCGGTGGTGCAGTCCCTGGTACGCGAACACTTCACCGGCGCCAAAGGCTGACGGGACCGGCATGGGCGTGCGCGGCGCCGTCTGGGCGCTGGCGAACCAGCTGGGCGTGGTCGCCGGGACGCCCGGCGAACTCCTGTCGGCCCTGCTGGCCGCCCCGCCGCGCGCGGTACGGGTGCGGCTGCCGCCCGAGGCCGCCGAACTGGCCGCCGCCCTGCGTGACCTCGGCCACATCCGCGTCGACCTCACCGGACCGCCGCCCGCGCCTCCGGAACCCGTCAGCCCGGCGGACCTCGACGACCCGGCCGCCGTGTGCGCGGCCGACCCGGTGTCGACCACCGCGGCGTACGAGGCGGACGACGGCCACGACGACGGCCACGGCGGCCTGCGCGCCGCGTGGCTGCGTGCCGGGCAGTCCGTCATCCGCGACCAGGACCCGGCCGACCGCGCCCTCGTCCTCCTCACCGCCCTGGACGACACGGCGGATCCGCGCCTGCGCCCGGCGCTGACCGAACTGTCCGCCGGAGCGCCCTGGAGCCTCGCCCGGACGACCCGCCGGCCGTGCACCGCGCTGACCACGACGCGCGGCGGCCGGCTCGTCGTACCGGCCGAACGCGCCCTGGCCGTCGCGTGCCTCGCGGACGGCACGCGCCTGGTCCTGGACGAGCGGGGCCGTCCGCACGTACGCGAAGGGGCACCGACACCGCTGACACGGGCCGTGACCGCCACCCTCGCCCGGCACCCGGCCACCGCCCTCGCGGCGGGCGGGGGCAGGATCCTGGCCGGGGACCGGACGGGCACGGTCCACGCCTTCGGCCTGGACGGCGTCCACCAGGAGGCGCTGCACTCCGGCCGGGTCACCGCCCTGACGGCGACCACGGCGGGGGCGCCCACCGTGACGGCGCCCACCGTGGCGTACAGCGGCGGCGCGGACGGCACGGTACGGGCCTGGCGGCCCGGCCGGACGCCCGACCGGGCGCCGGTGACCGAGCGCCGCCACCCCGTGGTCGCGCTGCACGCGACGGCGGACGGGCTGCTGGCGGTCGCCTGGGCGGACGGCCTGGCCGAGCTCCGCCGCCTCGGCACGGGCGAGGCACTGACCTTCCGCCCCGGCCCGCGGATCCGCGCCGTGGCCGTGACCGGTGACGGGGCCCTCGTCGTCGGACTGGACGACGCGCTGCTGGCCCTGAGCCCCAGCTGACGGGCCTCACGTCCACGCCTTACGCCGGACGCAGGCGCCGGGAACGCTCGTGCGAGTGAGCGGACGTCTGTGCGTCACACTGAGGGTGTCGCGGTGGTCAGGATCCAGTCGACCCGACCCCGCCCCGAAGGGACGCCGCCCATGCCCTCCCCGAAACGCCGCCACCGCACCGCCGCGCTCTGCGCCCTGGTGGTGCTCCCCGCCTCCCTGACCGCCCTCACGGCGGTGGCCCCCGCCTCCGCGCGGAACACGGACGACGTGTACGCCGTCGCCATGGGCGACAGCTTCATCGCGGGTGAAGCGGCCCGGTGGAAGGGGAACGCGGAGGGCGACTGGTCCAAGGGCGGCGTACCGGCCGAGGCGAAGGCGGCCACGGACCGGGTGAAGGCCGACGGGCTCACCCTCGACTCGATCTACCCTCCCCGCGAGGCCGGGTGCCACCGCTCGGACACGGCCGAGATCCTCGCCGCGAAGCAGGCACCCAGCCCGCACGGCGAGGTGGAGTTCACGGCCAACCTCGCCTGCTCCGGCGCGCAGACCAAGAACGTGCTGAGCGACCCGTACAAGAGCGAGCGGCCCCAGCTGGAGCAGCTCAAGGACCTCCTGGCCATGCCGCAGATCAAGGTCGGCCACGTGGTGCTCTCGGTCGGCGGCGCCGCCCTCCCCGACACCATCCGCAAGTGCGCCGAGTCGTGGAAGACGAACGCGTACTGCTCGGTGAATCCCTCGATCACCGGACCCATGCTCAAAAGCGTCGAGTCCGTCGAGAAGGACGCCGCCGACACGGTCGGACGGATCAAGGCCGTCCTGGCCGACGCCGGCTCGTCGGCCCGGATCATCCTCCAGAGCTACCCCGCCACCCTCGCCCCGGGCGACCCGGCGACGACGGTCGGCGACGAGAACAGCTGGACGCGCTGGGGCACCTTCGGCTGCCCCTTCTACAACCGCGACCTCGCGTGGCTGGACACCCAGGTCTACCCCGCCCTGTCGGCCGCGCTGAAGAAGGCCGCCACGGCCCAGAAGGTCGGCTTCCTCGACGTACGGCGGATCAACAGCGGCCACGAGGTCTGCCACAAGGACACCCACCAGGCGGAGGTCACCACGCGCGGCCACGTCTACCTGCCGTCGGCCGCCGACGCCCAGTGGGCCCGCTACTTCGAGCGCTCCAGGACCGCACTCCCGGCCTCCGAGCAGGCCGAGTCCCTGCACCCCAACCACTACGGCCAGCAGGCCCTCCAGAGCTGCCTCTCCGACGCCCTGGAGCGCACCGCCCGCGCGGACGAGGACCTCGCACTGTCCTGCACCGGGGCGAAGGGCAAGTCCCCCGCCGACATCACGACGGCGGTCGACGGCTGACGGTCCCCATGACGGTCCCCGGGGCACGGGCTGTGCGGGAACACCGCGCGCACCTACCGGTGGCGACGTTCACGTACCGGTGACGACCGACCCCCGGCACATGGGGCATCGGTCCCTGCCGTCCCACCTGTCCCATCCGAACGCCGCGGGCGAGAGGGACTGGCCCTCCAGCTCCTGGCGCACCGCGACCCGGTAGGCCCAGACCTTGCCGATGTAGGAGTGGTAGGCCGCGTGGAAGGCGGGGGTGACGTCGGCTCGGCGCCCGCCGCGACCACGCGTTGAAGAGCGCGGAGCCGCTCGAACATCGCCTGCCCGGCACTGGCGACGGTGGTGGTCGCGTCGATGAACAGACGTTCGCGCGCCTCGTGGATCGCTCCATCGCTCAGTGCCGCACGGGTGGCCCCGTCCAGGCCGGCTTCGGCGCCGGGGGCCTGGGCGATCCGGCGCAACCGGGCGTGGCATGCCTCAGCGGCGGTGATGAACTCGATGTCCACGGCCCGCCGCCGTTCACCGGCCCCGCGGTCGTCCTCATGGCGATGGCGCAGGTGTTCCGCCAGAAGGGTGCCGGAAATGGCCAGAGACCCACCGCTGACCGCCGCGACGAGCGTCCCCCGGTCCACGTCAGCCCTCCCCGCGGTGATCACGACGTGAGATCCGGAATCCACGCGTGACGTGCCCCGAAGAACAGAGGCCGGGCCCACGACGCATGGCTCCGCGGGTGTCAGCGGGCGAAACCCCGGACGCGGAACTGCGTCACCCGGTACGGCCAGCCCGCCGCCGTGTTCCACTGGCTCACCGACAGGTGGAGGTCGTCCAGCGTGGAGCCGGGGATGACGTAGCCGCCGTACAACTGCGCCACATGGGTGTCGTCCTCCTGGCCCCAGGCCGTGCCCCACAGCAGCGTGCGGCGGTGCGCGGCGCGCAGGTCCGACGCGGGATGGTCCGCGACCAGGCCGTCGATGCGGTAGTCCCCCTCGTTGAACCAGGTCAGGAGCCACCGGCCGTCGAGGGGGCGCAGGCACATCTCGCCGAACCGCCCGTCCAGGACCGGCGTGGGCGGGTTGCCCCAGGCCCAGCTGCCGCCGGCCAGTCCCCAGGGCTCGTACGCGGCGGGGTCCGTCAGCCGCTCCGGGCGCACCCGGTGCAGGATGACCGGCTTGTCGCGCTGGAAACCGGTCGACAGGACATGGACGTGACCGTCGTCGCCGAGCGCCCAGGTGAGCAGCTGGAACATGCCGCCGTGGAGGCCCGGGGGGAACACGGCGCCGGTGTGGACCCAGGTCGCGCCCGAGTCGTCCGATCGCCAGATCTCGGTGCGCACCACGGTGCCGAGCCCCTTGTTCACCATGGCGTGCAGGTACACGGTGTCGCCGAGGGTGATCACATCGGACGGCACCACGGTGGAGTACTCGGGCCCGTTGTGGTCGTACGGCCAGAGCTGCCGGGCGTGGCGTCCGCCCACCGCGCCCGTCCAGACCACCTGGCCGCCCGGGGCGCCGAGATGCCCGTACAGCGCCACCGGCGAGCGCCACCAGCCACCGCCGACCCTGGCCTCCTCGAAGGTGTCACCGAAGACGAACAGGAGCCGGCCGTCGGGTACGCGGACGGGCACGCCCAGGTCGGTGGCCTCCATGCGGAACCGTGTGGTGATGCCGGGGCCGGTCAGATCGGCGACCTTGGTGACGTTGAGCATGCTGTCTCCCTCGCGTGGCGCACGGGCCGCGGGACGGGCACGCGCCGCGTGCGCGGGGGCGCCGAGCAGGGAATCGCCGAGAAGCGCCGCTCCGGCGGTGGCGGCCCCTCTCAGGAATCCCGCCCGGCTCATGCGCGCCGGCGGGGCCCGTCGTTCGTCGGGCGGGACCGGCGACCCTCCGCCGCGGCGACGGAACAGGGGGCCGTGCCGTGCCCGAGGTGCAGCCAAGATCCCTCCGATGGTCTTCCGGGCCCCGTCCGGAACCTGATGCACCGTTTGTAGCCGCTCCGCGCCACCGCACGTGAGAGGCGGGCCCGGAGACGCAGCTCCGGGCCCTCCCATGGTCATCCCCCGTACCACGACCGAATCGCGGCGCTGCGGAAGCACCGAGGGGACCAGCGGTTCGTCCCCGGGTTGCGGAACACCGGGCCGTTGGCGCACGGGAACTCGTCCCGGTGCCGGCGCTGGATGCCCTTGCAACGCCCGGCCGTGGCGACGCCGGTCAGGCGGCTGCCTGCGGTGCCAGCTGCGCCGCCAGCCACGTCGGCACACCGTCCAGCAGCCGGAACAGCCGCCGCGCCTCCTCGCGCAGCCGCGCCGCCTCCGGTTCGGGCTCCGCCTCCGCGAGCGCCGCCAGCGCCGGTGCCGTACCGACCAGGTAGCCGAGCTCCTCGCGCAGCCGCAGCGACTCGGTGAAGCCGTGCCGCGCCTCCGCCAAGTCGCCCTCCCGCAGCGCCAGTCCGGCCAGGTGCCGCCAGGTGAACGAGAGCAGCAGCCGGTCGTCCCGCGCGGCGGCGCCCTCGTGGGCGCGGCGGTAGGCGGCGCGGGCGGCCTGCGGCGAGTCGGCGAGGTTCTGGGCGACCAGGCCGCGCCGGAAATCCAGCAGCGGGCGGCCCGGCGCGCTCGGGTCGATCAGCGCGGCGGCGCGGCCGAGCGCCGCGCGGGCCTCGTCGGCCCGGTCCCGTACACCCAGCAGCGTCGACGCGTACGCGAGGTAGCCGCGCTCGCAGGCCGCCGCGCCGCGCTCCTCGTCCTCCTGGGCGAGCGCCTCCGCCGCGCGCAGGGCGTCCTCCGCCTCCGGCCACCCCTGCTCGGTGTACAGGCACCGTTCGATCAGCAGCGACGCGCGCTGGAGCGCCACCGCGGGGTCGGTCGCCCGAGTGGCGAGGAGGGCGGCCGCGTCGGTCCAACAGCCGCGGGAGCGCAGCCGCCATACCGCGGTCTGGAGGGGATCGTCGCTTTCGGCTGTTCCGGAACCAGACATGGCGGTATGCGCCACATTGCCCTCCCCGAGCGCGCCATCGAGCTGTTGAGTCCGAGCGAATCTCAGCACGGATCGGCACACCCGGCCAAGAGGTCAGGTGAATTGATTCACAATCAGCGGCCCACCGGATCGCCGTCCGCGCCGTCCCCCGGGGCGATCAGCGCAAGGTGACCGCCGTCGTCGAGCGGGGTCGGGACGGTCAGCGCGGCGACGGGTTCGGTTCCGTCGAAAAGGTGAACCACGCCATGCCCGCCCCGGGTGACGGCGATGAGCGGCGCGCCGGGTGAGGCGGCGATCGCCCGGCGCTGCACCCCGTCCCAGGGCGTACCGCCGGGCTTCGGCGCGCCGTCCATGGGCGGCAGCGGGCGCCGGGCGACGACGCGGGGCTCCATGCGGTCGAGCAGGATCAGCTCGTCCCCGTCGGGGTGCACGCGCGCGTACGCCACGTGGTGCGCGGCGATCGCGAGCCGGAAGACCAGGCCGGGCCCGAGCGGGACGCGGTCGGTGCGGCCGGTGTCGAGGGCGTGGGACCAGGCGTCGTTGGTCCACTCCGGCCACCGTCCGGGGTCGGTGGGCCCGCCGCGCACACAGGACCACAGCACCCGGCGGACCGGGTCGAGGCGCAGGTAGTAGCCGCGCCCGGGCCCCGCCCACGGCAGCGGCTCCTCGGTCACGAGCCGGTCGCCGTCGCGGCGGGCGCGGTGCACCCCGGAGCCCGCGGCGGCGAACAGCCGTCCGGTGCGCGGGTCGTGGGCGTCGCCGTGCCCGTCGTGGTCGGGCAGGTCCGTCTCGTACGCGGGCGGCAGGGCCGGGCACGCGGGCGGGGCGGCGATGAGGTCGGCGTAGCGGTACGCGGTGAGGGTGCCGGGCTCGCGGTGGCGCAGGACGACGAGGGGGCCGCCGGGCCCGTCGAGCAGGGTCACGCCCGGTTCGCCGGCCCGGGTGCGGACGCGGACGGCCCTCCCGGTGTCGAGGTCGACCGCCGTCAGCAGGTCCGACCAGGGCTCCCAGCTCCGCCCGAGGCCGGTCGTGACCGCGAGCCGGCGCCCCGACGGGTCGGCCGCCAGGTGTTCGGCCGGGGTCGCCACGGGCGCGGTCGCCGCGATCAGCGGGCGGCCGGCGTCCGGTCCGTACGGGTCGAGGACGACCAGCTCGCCGGCGAGGTCGTCCACGAAGGCCCACCGGTCGCCCGGGAGGGCCAGGAAGCCGGCGTGCTCGGCGAGGTGACGGCCTTCGACCACGCCGGCCTCCCGGCCGTCGGGCAGGTTCAACACCCGTATCGATCCTGCTACTTGATCGGCCACCAGCAGGCGCGGCGGGAGAGGCATGACGGGCTCCGAAGGGGTGGTGGGATCGTTCATTTATTGATAATGATTATCATGTGGCGCATCTGTGCGGCAGGGGCCGATCCCGGGGCGCCTTCGCCGCACGCCTCCCGCCGCCCCGGGACCGAGACGGAGAACCGAGAGCCATATGTCACGCAGGATTCTGGGGACCGTGCGCCGCTGGGCGGCCGCGGCCGTCATGGGGACGCTGCTCGTCGGCTGCGGAACCACCGCCGAACCGGCCGGGGAGAGCGACAAGGCGGCGGCGAAGACCGACCTGACGGTCGAACCCATCACCGCGGCCCGCTCCCTCACCGACGTCAAGGGCGTCACCGTCACCACCAAGGCCGTCCCGCGTCGCGTCGTCTGCCTCGTCGCGCTCTGCGACGACATGCTCGCCGAGCTCGGCATGACGCCCGCGGCCACCAACTCGCGCCTGCTCGCCCACCCGAAGTTCCTCGGCAAGGAGAAGGCCGCCGCGATCCCCGTCGTACCGGGCGGCTTCCTCGCGCCCGAGGCGGAGGCGATCCTCTCGTACAAGCCGGACCTCGTGATCGGCCTGGCCGACACGCACGGCAAGCTGGCGCCCGCGCTCAAGGGCGCGACGGTCTTCTGGCCCGTCCAGCCCGGCAGTTGGGAGGACAGCGTCCGCTACCTGCGCGACCTCGCCGCCCTCACCGGACGCACCGCCCGGGGCGAGGCCGCCGAGAAGGCCTTCCGCGCCAAGCTGGCCAAGGCCGAGAGCGCCCGGAGCGACAAGACCGCGCTGATCATCTTCGGCAGCGACGAGAACTTCGGCGTCGCCACCCCCGGCAACGACGTCACCGCCGGACTCCTCCCGAAGATCGCCGACTACCCGTGGAAGAGCCGCGGCGTCGACGGCACCTACAGCATGGAGGAGATCCTCACCCGCGACGTCGACGTGATGTTCGTCGAAACCCTCTCCTTCGGGGGCGCCTCCGACGGCAAGCTCTCCGACAAGCTGGCACGCAACCCGCTCTGGTCGCGCATCCCGGCCGTGAAGAACGGCGACGTCCACGAGGTCGACTCCGAGGTCTGGGCCAAGGGCCGCGGCACCCGGTCGCTGGGCATCGTGCTCGACGAGGCGACGGCCGCGCTGAAGTGACCACCTCCCTGCGCCACGCCACGGCCGTGGGCGCGATCCTCCTCGCCGTCACCGCGTGCGCCCTCTGCCTCGGCACGCCGTACGTGCCGCCGACCGCGCTCGGCGGCGACGGCATCGCGGGCGTCATCGTGACCGAACTGCGGCTCCCCCGACTCGTCCTGGCGCTCGTCGCCGGGGCCTGTCTGGGGGCCGCCGGGCTCGTCCTCCAGGAGGCCCTGCGCAACCCGCTCGCCGTCCCCGAGATGCTCGGCGTCTCCAGCGGCGCCGCGCTCGGTGTCGCCGCCCCGCTCGTCCTCACCCTGTCCGTGCCGCTCGCCGCCCAGCCGCTGCTCGCGCTCATCGGGGCGGCGGCCGGTGGCGCACTGACGCTGCTCGCCGCCGGGTTCGGGCGCAGCCCCTCGGCCGTGCTCCTCACCGGAGCGGCCGTCACCGCCGCCCTGCAGGCCGCGCTGCTCGTCCTGATGGTCCTCGCCGACCAGCTCGACCTCCAGCTCATCTACCGCTACCTGCTCGGTTCCCTCTCCGCCCGCACCTGGGACGACGTGACCGGCCTGTGGCCCTGGCTCGTCGTCGCCGTACCGGCCCTCGTGCTCTGCGCGCCCGTGCTGAGCGTCCTGCGGCTGGGCGACGACGACGCCCAGGCCCTGGGGGTACGGGTACGGCGCGCCCGGCTCGCCGCGCTCGCGATCTCCGTCCTGCTCATCGCGCCGGTCGTCGCCGTGTGCGGCCCCGTCGCGTGGGCCGGCTTCCTGGCGCCGCACCTGGCGCGGCGGCTGCGCCCGGACGCGGACGCCGTGGGCTGGCTGCCGTGGTCGGCGGTCTGGGGCGCCCTGGTCGTGGTGTGCGCGGACCAGCCGGCCCGGCTCGTCCTCGCGCCGATCGAGACCCCGGTCGGCGCGTGGACGGCCCTCCTGGGGGTCCCGGCCGGCGTCGCCCTGCTGAAGGCGGGGGCACGGCGGTGACGTACACGCGAAGCCCCGGGCGCCCGGCGATGACGCGACCTGCCGGGGTGGCGACGTCCGCGCGGAGGGGAGCCCTGCTGCTCCCGCTGCTGGCCGTCGCCGCCGTGGCCGCAGCCGGGGCCGGGCTCGTCGCCGGACGGGCCGTGCCCGCCTCCGGCGTCTGGGAGGTGCTGGGCGGCGGCGGCGACCCCACGGCCCGGCACGTCGTCCTCCACCTGCGCCTGCCGCGCACCCTGGTGGCCCTGGTCGCCGGCGCCTCACTCGGGCTGGCCGGCACGGTCCTCCAGTCGGCGCTGCGCAATCCGCTCGCCGGCCCCGAGGTCACCGGCGTCACCCCGGGCGCCGTCCTCGGCGCGGTCGCCGCGACCGGTCTGGGCCTGGCCGGCTGGGAGTCCCCGGCGGCGGTGGTGACCGCCGCCTGCCTGGGCGGGTTCGCCGGGGCGGGGCTGCTGTGGCTGCTCGCCGGGCGCCAGAAGGGCGATCCCGCGCAGATGGCCGTGCACGGCGTGCTCGTCTCGGCGGTGCTCGCCGGGCTGACCGCCATGGTGCTGCTGGTCGCCCCCGGCGAACTCGGCAGCGTCGTCCAGTGGCTGGTCGGCTCCACCGAGGGCCGCGTGTGGGAGCACTGGCACCTGCTGTGGCCCTGGGCGGCCCTCTGGGCGACGGCGGCCTGCGGGCTCGCCGCGCCGCTGACCCTGCTGCGCTGCGGCGACGAACAGGCGGCGGCGGCCGGGCTGAACACCGGCCGGGCGCGGGTCGCCGCGCTCGTGTGCGCCGTGGCGCTGACCGCCGGGGCGGTCTCCGCGGTCGGGGCGCTGGGGTTCGTCGGGCTGCTGGTGCCGCACCTGGCGCTCGCCCTGTTCGGCGCCGACCTGCGGGTGGCGCTGCCCGGCGCGGCGCTGCTGGGCTCGGTGGTGGTGGGCGGCGCGGACGCGGCGGCCCAGTGGGTGTCCCAGGTGGCGGCGCGGGTCCTGGACGCGGACCGGCTGAGCGTACCCGTCGGGGCGCTGACGACCTGCGTCGGCGCGGCGCTGCTGCTGCTCGTGGCGCGCCGGCGCACCGCGGGCGACGAGTGGGAGTGAGGAGCTTGGAGTGGAAGCGGGAGTGGGCGTGAGCGTTGTGGTGGACCACGCGGTCAAGGGCGCGGTACGCGCCGAAGGGCTGCGCTTCGGGTACCCGGGCCGTGAGGTGCTGTCGGGCGTCGATCTGGACGTGGGCGCGGGGGAGTCGGTCGCCCTCGTCGGCCTCAACGGCTGCGGCAAGAGCACCCTGCTGCGGCTGTGCGCGGGGCTGCTGAAACCCGCGGCCGGGCGGGTCGTGCTCGACGGCGACGACCTGGGGCGGCTGTCGCGCCGCGCCGCCGCCCGCCGGGTCGCCCTGCTGCACCAGCAGGCCCCCGCCGTACCCG